>JANYKG010000096.1 GCA_025358205.1 Armatimonadota bacterium | reverse complement strand
GGCTCTGGCCTCGGCTTCGGTGAAGTAGAGGTCCACCTCGATCAGAGAGCCCGATGGAGCCGCGCGGGTAATAGTGGTCTTCTTCCTGCTCAATGCCTTTCGATATCGCTCCGATGTGAACGCCTTGATCGCTCGGTAGGCGGTGGTATCTGCGCTTCTGATGAGAACGTTCGGCATGGTATATGCCTCTACTGCGTCCAGGAACGGCGCGTCAGGGCTGCCCGAAAGGTTCGATTTTACCAGGTCGAAGTTCTGCGCCATAGCTGAACTGGTAGTGGTTATCTCTACCTCGGAGTTGCGGAACCCCACCTTGGATGCGGTTACCGTCACATCCACGTCCACTGGGATATCCGGCAGACTATACGCTCCGTTCACATCGGTTATCGCTACCATGGAGCTGTAAGGGCCGTCATATGCGCTCGTGCTCGACCCGGGGTATAGAGTTCTCGTGGTCAGAAGCACTCGGGCGCCAGAGACGCGCGCGGCGGAGTCGTCACGAACCACTCCGGTCATGACGGTTGTATTGCTGAGCGGCGCTACCACGATATTCGCATTCATCGTAGGCTGGTTGTTGAGCACCTCCACGGCCTGTGTGCCCACCCAGGTCTGTCCGTTAATTGTAACGCTGGCATGGAACGTCTTCCATCCGCTCGCTACTCCGTTGATGCGAAACACGCCCGAAGCCAGTGATTCGGCCTGAAGGGTATCCACAGTGATCGTAGCGCCTATGATTGTGTTGCGGTTGATGTCGGACACCGTGCCGCTCACGGTGCTCACACCGGGACCATTATTGCCGCCTCCACCACCGCCTCCGCCTCCACATCCCTGCACTATCACGCACAGAATGGTCAACGCAGCGATAGTCGCCCAAGTTCGCATCCAGTAGCGCCTGTTCATAATATTATACCTTTCTCAGTAGCTCCTCAGCCAGCAGGAAGTTTCTGTCGGCTGCACTTTTCATCGCTGGAACAGAGGTTTTTAGCTTCTCTGCCAGAGAATCACGCTTATACCACGCGGCTGATGCTTGATCAGGCAGCAATCCCGCCATCGTATCTTCCAGGGTGATGCCCTCCTGTCCGGTCATCAGCGCAAATTGCTCAACTTTGGGATCATATAGTATACCCAGTGACGGGACTTCCACCGACGCCGCGAATATCAGCGCATGAAGTCGCATTGCCACCACAAACCTGCACCGCGCCAGCACGCCCAGCATCTGCTCTGCTGTCCACGCTTCGGGCTGTACCGCCACCTTATCGGGACTTATCCCACGTGCGGCGTGTCTTGCTATGGTCATGTCGTCCGGCCACTGCATCGCGAGGAGCAGAAGCTTTGACGGCAGTTTATCAGCCAGGTCCGCCAGCGCCTTGCTTATCGCCTCTTCAAGTCCCGGACGCTCCGGCCACCCGCGCAACGACACGGCGGTCACATCCTCACCAGGGCTTATCCCGGCTTCCGCCAGCAGTCTTCCCGCCTCGTCCTGCGGGCAAGGATTCAGTATCAATGTCGGGTCGGCGGTGACCTCGATCCGTCCGCTAACGCCTATCTGCCTGAGAAGATCGGCGGACTGAAGATCGCGCACGGTGATAATATCCACGCCGTTCAACGCGCGGGCCGTCAGTCTTTGTGAAGCAGATCTCCTCAGCGGGCCTATGCCCTGACCAAGAATCATCACTGGTAGCTTCTGACGCTTCGCCTCCGCTATCACCAGTAAGTAGTATGCCAGCGACTTGAAGCTGGTTGCGTCTTGCAGCAAACTCCCGCCGCCGCTTATGAACAGATCGCATTCGCGAATCGCCGCGCGTACCAGGGCAGGGGACATACGCGCAACCGCACGAACGCCGTGTGTTCGCTCCGTCTCCTCCGGGTCGGCGGACAAGACCGTTATCTGAATGTCCGCATACCTGGCGCGGAAACCCTGGATGATAGCGCTTAGTACCGCCTCATCGCCGGTGTTTCGCAGCCCGTAGTATCCTGAAATGAGTATACGTTTTGGACTAGGCATTTGTTATGCTTGTTCCGATGGTTTGCCCTTGGGTCTGGCGAATATCAGCCATGCAACTATGCCGACGAGCAGTCCGACCACGACGCCGTTGAATGCGCGGAGGATGGATACTGCCAGCGGACTGTGTATGTGGCAGAAGGTGTTCAGCAGCGAGACCTGCCCGAGCACGCCGAACGCCACCAGCGGCAGACCCCACGCCTTGCGCTTGCTCAGCATCAGCGCCAGCCCCACCAGCATTGCGGGATGCCCCAGCATGAACTCCTTGGTCCGCGGACGTACCATCATTATCTTGTCCAGTATCGCGCGGAACTTCAGCTCAAATCCAGATATGCCTACCGCTGAATCGTTGCCGGTCCGCATAACCGCGAAGCCTATGATCACCAGCGCTACCATCACGGCTATTGCATGCCAGACAAACAGCGGATGGGCCATCAGCTTGCGGATGTTGGCGACCATATCGGCCCACACTTCTTTGAACGGCTTCCCGAAGATGGGGAGTCCGGCGGCCATGAAGAACATTACGTATAACAGGGGCAGCAGGTGCGCCGCCTTGATTCCCATGAACTGCTCGACTTTCACCATGTACATCCGGTCGCTCAACAGTCCTACCACCAGCAATGCGCCGCACCCGGAAAAGAGCGACATTCCGATAAACATTCCACATGCCTTCCTCAGCGGTGATGGGACATCGGTTTCCCGTGAGAACAGGTTGCCTACCAGCGCCGTTACGCCAAGTGTGGGGAAGATGAGCGCGGCCTTCAGTGCCAGGAGTTGTCTGCCGGTCTCAACCATGCTGAGTCCGGCGGCTATTATGAACCCCACGACAAGTATGCCATACTTTACCGTCGGCGATACGCTGAACAACGTTGTCAGGAGCAAGACCCCGCCTGCAGCAATTGAAAGGGTCATTAGAATCAGCAGAAGCTTCGGCCTGGGATTGTTGTCGAACGGCTTTGCGACGCCCATCTGGTAGCTAGATTTCTCCATCTCCTTGCGTATTGATGAAATGAAATCAAGGCTGTTCTGCAGAGGGTCCTCGCCGATGACCTCGGGCAGCCGCACATAGCAGAGTTTGATGTCGCGTTCCTTGACCGCCCGCGCGAATCGCTCGACGATGGAGGATGGCGCCATAGTACCCATTTCCGCGACCGATATGCTGTGTACGCGAATGAACCGCGAGTCGAGTTCTTTGCCCATACGCGCGTCGCCCCGCTGCTTGGAGAACTCGATGGATCCGAAGACCAGCCCGTCTTCCGTGATCTTGTCCGCAGTGTACTTGATCAGCCCTCGGTATCCGAGGACCTCGTCCGCGGAGCAGATCAGCCTGGTGATGCCCGCGTCCTTTAGCTCTTTCAGCGATGCGTCCACGCCTTTTGTCGTCAGCGAGGGGTAGTTCTGAATCCTGCCGACCACGTCCAGTCCAGATGCCTGAACCATTTTTACAGCGTCGGGCGACAACCCAAGACCGATAGTATCAAGCGTGTTTGGCATAGCCTGAACCCAAAAGTGAGGTACGGATTTGGCCGATGTTAGGTCTACGATATACCCTTTTGGCAATCGTGCCTCCAAAGCTTTTACAACACGCGATGCAAGGCGCGGATCGGGTATCGCAACTTCGGTTGTGGGATAGGCAGTTTTGTCCGAGCCGGCGTATTCACTGTAGGTTGCACGTCCGGTGTTCGCGAGATCGCCCATAATGTCCTCGCTGATCGCCACACCGGTTACGCCTGCATCTTTGAGCTTCGTCAGCAGATCAGGCATCGGCGTGTTCGAAGAGACGGAGAGGTTCTGAAGCTCCACATAGTCAAGAACCATCTCTATGCTGCGGTTGCCGGACTCGATCTTGTGTCTGCCCGCGCCGACCATCAGCGCGGCTATCAGCCCCGGTATAATCAGTATGACCAGGATGATATCGAATCGGAAACCATTGTTCTGCGAGTTGCCTTTGTTCACCATCTACCCCCATCTTGTCTACAGTCTGCAGTCTATACTTACCACCGCGTTCTGTCGCGGTATGATACTCCGCCGAACCGATCAAGCATACCTCGTCCGCCCAGCATCATTATCATCAGATACCCTGCTGCGAATCCGCCCACATGCGCGGCGTATGCCACTCCTCCGCCTGCGCGCGCTCCCATCATTATGGAACTGAATACCTGTATCACTATCCACCAGCCCAGCAACACCGCTGCCGGCAGTTCTACCACCTGTATGAAGAAGTAGATCACCAGCGTGACCACCTTCGCACCTGGGAACAGCACCAGATACGCCGCCAGCACCCCGGCTATCGCCCCGCTCGCGCCCACCATCGGCACTTGCGACGTTGGGCTGAGCAGAACCTGCGCCATCGCCGCGCCCAAACCTGCCAGCAGGTAGAACAGCAGGAACTTGAAATGCCCCAGCGCGTCCTCTACGTTGTTGCCGAATATCCACAGGTACAGCATGTTCCCGCCGACGTGCAGCAGGTTAGCGTGCAAGAACATGGAGGTGAAGATAGTGATCCACGAGGGAAAACCCACTGCGCCGCCGTGCTCCGGCTTGAAGAGGTGAGCGGGTATCAGCTCAAATCCTGCCAGTGGATTCCGCCCGCTGGCCGTCAGTGTGCCGTTGTACAGAAACACAATGACGTTCAGCGCCACAAGAATGTACATGATGTACGGTGTAGTACGGGCCGGATTATCGTCCCTAAGAGGTATCATTCAGCGACTCCGCGCTTGAAATCTGATCTGCATTATCCACGCCATGCGTGAATAATACTCAGAACGCTCTGCACCTTGCGTTTCATGAACGATGCAGGCTATCCGCATTCTATCACAAGAGCCAATCCCTGTAAACGCAAGCTCCGATATATTGCGCAGGTATGCACGGCTTTCACGTTCACGTCTCAAAAGGAGGAGACCGGGTCTTTCTGGGTAGAACACCTAAGCAGGCTTGGCAATCGCTTGTTTCGAATTTGGTCAGGACGGCGGAGACATGTTGGAGAAGACCGATCTGTACAGCCAGGAACTTCAGACCTTGCCGCAACCTCATCTAGGCAAAATACTGGTGACGGGCGCCACCGGATATGTTGGCGGACGGCTGGCGCCTGAGCTTCTCGCTCGGGGATATGATGTCCGGGTGATGGTTCGCGCAGCTTCGCGCGGACTTCAGGACAGGTGGCCCGGAGCAGAAATTGTGGTTGGGGATGCCCTGGATGAAGAGAGCCTGATGTCTGCGTTGAAGGGCGTCCACACGGCGTACTACCTGATTCACTCCCTCCTTGGCGGACACAAACGCTTCGAGCAGATGGATATCCAGGCGGCCATGAACTTCAGAAAAGCATCTGATGAAAACAACGTGAGCCGCATCATCTATCTCGGCGCACTGGGCGATCCTCAGTACGCGCTCTCGAAGCACCTCCGCAGCAGGCAGGAGGTTTCCAACGAGCTGATGCGCGGAAAGGCCGCTGTGACCGCTCTCAGGGCCGCCATCATTATCGGATCGGGCAGCGCGTCGTTCGAGGTGATGGATCACTTGATCCGCAGGTTGCCGGTGATTCCGCTGCCGCCCTGGGCTGAAACCAAGTGCCAGCCAATCGCAATCCGAAATGTCATCGCCTATCTTGTAGGTGTGATCGAATCACCCGAAACCGTGGGGCGCTCATATGACATCGGCGGTCCAGACATTCTCAACTACCGTGAGATGCTACTGGTGTTCGCGGACATTCTTGGTCTACGGCGCGTGTTCATCCGAATGCCGATTCATTCTCCAATGATCTATTCGTACTTGGTCGGCCTGGTCACGCCGGTGGCCCATTCAATCATATTCAGCCTGTTTGAGAGCGCGGCTAACACGGTCGTCTGCCAGGACAATGCTATCCACGAGATCGTTCCCATCAAGCTGCTGCCTTACCGCGAGGCTCTCCTTCGTGCGTTGTCTCGATATGAGCAGGATCGCATTCATACCCGATGGTCCGATTCCTATCCTCCGGCGCACGAACTTGCTATCAAGCTTCATGAGATGGAGAGAAGCAAGCTCTATATAATATCAGCCTCGCTCCGAACCAGGAAATCCGCTGCCTCACTTTTCAGCTCGTTCTGCGGTGTGGGCGGCAAGGAAGGCTGGTTCAACGCAAACTGGCTTTGGAAGATCAGAGGCGCGCTGGACAAGATACTGATGGGCGTGGGTAGCCTGCGCGGTCGGCGTCATTCGACCATCCTTGAAATCAACGATGTTGTGGACTTCTGGCGTGTGGAGGATATCACCCAGGACAAGCGGTTACTTCTGCGCGCTGAGATGAAACTCCCCGGCTGGGCATGGCTGGAG
>JANYKG010000057.1 GCA_025358205.1 Armatimonadota bacterium | reverse complement strand
CGAGTACATCGAAGTGTTCTACAACAGACAGAGGCGTCATTCGAGCCTGGGGTCAATGAGTCCGGCAGACTTTGAGAAGCAGTGGATTCAGCAGCGTCAAGCTGCATAGCTAGGGTGTCCACAAAATCGGGGGAGGATCATAGTGATCTGGAGGAGGTGAACCACGCGAAAATGCTGGGTATAAGAAAGTGTATTGACGCCAGGGTGCAGGTAATTATACCAGTTCTTGGATTAAAATCAATGAATTTTCGTGCAGCATATTGACAGGTTGGAGATGCACGGATATAATCAAGCTAAGGGGGAATACCATGAAGCTTACTATTTCGCTGTTAGTAGTCCTTGCGGTCGGCGCTTTGTGCGCTTCCGCTTCTGCCGCTGTGGTCACTCAGAGTGATACGATATACACCCACTTTGATGGTTGGAACTTTGTGTGCGTAACTGGTGTGCCGCTGAATCCAAGCCCAGCTAGTGTGTTTGCAGATTATCCGCGATATCCTGAGGGAATGGATGGCATAGAGATGAATCTCTACCGCTGGGATGGAGCTACAGCCAATCAATACGAGTATAATGATGTTACTGTCAATGCATTTGGTGGCGTTCTGCTTGGCCAAGGCTATTGGGTTCGTGGCATGTCGAACCTGACGCCGTTTAGCTACAGCTATAGCGCATTGAATGATACTGATGACATGGATATCTGGATCAGTCTCCCGCGAGCCGGCCTGCATGAAATAGGGAATCCGTTCAGTTATAATTTTCCTTGGAACAAGGTGAAGGTAACTGATGGAAATGAAACTGTCAGTCTGGAAGTGGCGGCCTACGAAAAGGAATGGATTTGGGCAGATGCCTACGCTTGGGATGCTGTGACATACAATCAGAAAAGCATAGGATTGGACGAGGCATCGGATAGAACGTATTTGCAGGCTAAGCAAGGTTGTTCGCTGTTTAGTAGAGTTGACAAGATCGCATTGATCTTGGAGGCTCAGCCTCACTAGTCAGATTGTGAATAGAAGCTTCTTTATATGATAAGGAAAGTCCGCGACGGCATTGCCGTCGCGGACTTTGACGCATTTTGCTAGGCCTTGTAGTTTACATTTGCGGACGAGTTGACCCGGTTGTCACTCCTATGTTCGTCCGAGTTCACATGTAAGATCCAAACTCCTTTGCTGCTGAGTGCATCGCCGCCACGTTCTCCTCAGTGATTCCGGGCGACAGGTTGTTCCCTTCGCGCAGGAGGAACTTTTCGCCGGTCATGACGCCCGTGGCCAGAATCCGCCTGCACTCCTCGCGAACCTCATCCGGTGTCACCGCCATCAGGAACTGAACCGACGGACCGCCGTTGATCTGCACATCCGGGCCGAGCTCCTCGCGCAGCCAGCCAAACTCCACCGGGAAGCCGGTATCAAATGCTTTCACATTCAGCTCGTCCCTGATTGTTCTAAAATGCCGGGTGGCATCGCCGCAGAGATGAATGGAGTGAGGTCCTTCTCCGGCTAGTTCCGATACCAGCCGTTTGTGGCACGGCAGCACGAACTCCCGGTACATCGCGGGCGAGAGCAGTTGGATGCTGTCATCCGCAAATCCCCAGCATTTCGGCTTCAGATCGTGGCCCAACAGTTTCCGATATGCCCTAATTCGGACGATGGTGGCGTCCGTGATGTACGCCAGCAAGTCTCGCGCGTACTGCGGGTCTTCGTACAAGTCCATGCATATCTCAGACGAGCCCCGGAGGTTTGCCGCCGCAGTGAACGGTCCGTCCGTACCCAGCCCGATTGGAGATACGCCTGCGACCGGCAGCCCCATGTATATGTAGTCCAGGAGTTTCTCCTTCATCCGCTCGTAGTACTCCATGTTCAAGCCCATCGAGCCGCCCGTGAAGGGATCAGGGATTCCCTGATCGAAGAGCATCCGCTTGTTGTCGTCATTCAAGATCGGCTCGGTGTCAACGACCTGGTTTTCGTGGAACCGCATCGGGCATCCGAACCAGGATGCTTCATAGGTATTCTGGAAGTCCACATAGACCCCGCCCCAGGAGTCCTTAGGCATCCCCATCTCGCCGTCAAAGAGCAGGTTGTGCCGGACGTAATGCTGAAACTCCACCTGGGTTTCCAGCATCAGGTCGGGATTGTCGAAGTACTCCTGGAATGTGAGCTTCTTCGGGTTGAGCCAGGGAGTGAAGAGGTAGTACCGGATGTTGACGCCCAGCACCAGCGGAACCCTGATCGGCTTTCCGGCGTTGTAGGCATCCCAGACTTCTTGAACCTCCTGATTGTGCGCGTCAAAGTCAATGTTCAGCATCTGTCCCTCCAAGTCTTCGATGGGTTATTATATGCGTCAACGGATTTGCAGACAAGGGGCAGGATGAAACGATGACAGGAGCGAACGATACGATGAATGAAGTGGTGGTGAAAGGAGTCAGCGTTGACTAAGTATTTTTCTCTAGCGCCATTTTGCTTTGCCATGACAATGATGTTGGGAACCGGTGTCTGCTCGGCAGGGCTGACCTGGGTTAAGGGCCAGATTCACAATCACACAACCAACAGCGACGGCACGGGTTCGCCCCAGCAGGTGGATGATTGGTATCGGACCCACGGGTATCAGTTCCTCATCATCACCGATCACGAGAAGGTGACCGATCCTTCGCCATTGGACAAGGGACCGGACGGCGGATTCATAATGATACCCGGCGAGGAACTGGCTGTGAACTTCGGTACTCTGCCGGTTCACGCGAATGCACTGGGCTTGACGACCACTCTGAAGTCACCGGCTGCGAAGGCCACGGCAGGAAAGACTGCAGCTAACCTTGTGGAGTATATCAGGCAGGCCGGCGCGCTTCCGATGATAAATCATCCTAACTGGCACTATGCGCTAACGCACCGCGACCTCATGAGCGTAAAGGGCGCGTATCTGCTCGAAATCGCGAATATGAGCAGTGGGTGCAATAACGAGGGTGATAACGCGCACATCACCACGGAGCAGATTTGGGACTACCTACTGTCAAACGGCAAGACGGTCTACGCCACGGCGTCGGATGACATGCATCATCTGCAGGGGAAACCTGAGGAAGAGGACAGTCCCGGCAGAGGATGGGTGGTCGCGCGGGTGGCTGAACTTACTCCGAAGGCGGTGATGGACGCGCTGGCGAAGGGCGAGTTCTACGCGTCAACCGGTGTGGAGCTTTCCGACTGCAGCTTTGATGGCTCGACGCTGAAGGTCAGTACCGTGAAAGGCGAGAAGCGCTTGTTTCGATTCATCGGCAAGGGTGGGGCGATTCTGCAGGAGAGCATGGGCAATTCGGCATCGTACAAGTTGACGGATACCGGGCCGGACGCGTATGTCCGATGCAAGGTGATATCATCAGACGGGACGGTGGCGTGGACGCAGGCCTACCGGATACGATGAGAATCCGCTGTAGCCGCCAGTGGAGTCGCGGAGCGCCGGGCAGGTGGGGAGCATGGAAGTGAATGAGCGGAAATTATGGAGGAATTTCTGTGTTCGTCCGCACAATGGTTCTGAAGTTGGCAGAGCGGTGGTCCGACGGGTCGGATTGCACGCAAATCATACAGCATGAGGGGTAACTGATGAGAGTATCATCTGATCTGAAGGTCGGCATAATAGGTGTCGGCGGTATCGCGGGTGGGAAGCATATGCCGAGTCTGGCGAAACTGGATGCGGTCAAGCTGGTAGCGTTCTGTGACATCGTGAAGGATCGCGCCGGCGCGGGCGCTGAGAAGTACGGCGTCAAGGGTGCGAAGGTCTACACGGACTATCACAAGATGCTGGAAGCCGAGAAGCTGGACGTGGTGCATGTACTAACGCCGAACATCAGCCATTCCGAGATCACTGTGGCAGCATTGGAGGCTGGGTGCCACGTCATGTGCGAGAAGCCCATGGCCAAGACCTCAGAGGGTGCGCGCAAGATGGCGGAAGCCGCCAAGCGTACCGGTAAGAAGCTGACCATAGGTTACCAGAACAGGTTCCGAGCGGATTCGAGGTACCTGAAGCAGTTCTGCGAACAGGGCGGACTCGGCGAGATCTATTTCGCGAAGGCCCACGCACTGCGTCGGCGCGCTGTGCCCACTTGGGGCGTATTCCTGGACGAGGAAGCGCAGGGTGGGGGACCGCTGATAGACATAGGCACTCACTCGCTTGACCTGACGCTCTGGTTGATGAACAACTATGAACCAGAGTTCGCGGTCGGCGTGACGTATCACAAGCTCGGCGGGCGCAAGGATTCCGCGAACGCCTGGGGACCGTGGGATCCGAAGAAGTTCACGGTGGAGGACTCAGCGTTCGGGTTCATCCGCATGCGGAATGGCGCCACCATCTACCTGGAGTCGAGCTGGGCGCTGAATATGCGCGAGACCCGCGAGGCGGTCTGCACGCTCTGCGGAACCGAGGCCGGGGCGGATATGTGGGATGGCCTGCACATCAACGGTGAGCGGTTCAGCAAACTGTATGTCGAGAAAGCTCAGCTCGAACCGGGCAGCGTGCCGTTCTTCAGCGGCACTGGCGAAAGGGACGCGGATGTGGAGGCAAAGTCCTGGATCAACGCCGTCCTTGAGGACAAGGAGCCGGTCGTCCTGCCCGAGCAGGCGCTTGTGGTGACCGAGATCCTTGAAGCGATCTACACCTCGAACAGCACCGGCCAGCCGTTCTATTTCGAGAAGAAGGCATCGAAGGCTGCATCAAAAGCCGGCAAGAAGTAGCTCTTCAGTGTGGGGCTGTCCGCCGTCGGCGGACGGCCCCTCCTACTCCATGTTCTCTTCCGCGCGATCAACGAAACGAAGTGCGGTCGAACTGCTGAGACCTGATCCAGGAGAACCGCCTCGTCCGTGTATAGGTCGCAGCGGCCCGGTTAGAAACCATACTGCTATCATTCCACACCATGACCGTCAGTCTTGATCCGATTCCATCCACTCAAGGTAGGCGTGTGGTTCTGGCAGCGCCCGCCCTAAGCCCAGCACACGCCGCCACGGCGATGTGTACGCTGCCTGTCCGAGTTCACGAATCTTGTCCGCGACTTCTCGAGCCGCAGATGGTACCGTGCGAGCAAGCTCTGCTGCGGACCAGAGCGCGCCCAGAACGTAGTGCCAACGGTAGAGAGGATCATCGACGTAGAACGGGTCGAGTGCCCACTCCTGAGGGGAGTCCACTGCGAACCCGTACTCATCCATCATGTCTACCCACATGGCATCCAGGGATTCCGCATTCGCCTGATAAGCCCGCAACTCGAATAGGGCACTCAGTGCCCATCTGCGCACAGAGGCGGCCTCGAGCCTGCGGGAATTTGGTCCAGCCGTCCTGATGATGAGTTGTCCTAGCTGCATCAGGGAACCTGCCATTTCCAGAAGGCTTGCCATCGTTTCATCGAAGACCGGAGGCGGGGAAACTAGCTGCCATCCTTCGGGAGCGGGGGCGGTGTAGTGCAGATAGTGCCCAAGCTCGTGGAGGAGTAGTTGCAGCGGCATTCCCTTCGGTCTGGGTCTGATCATGAGTCGGACATCTTGCGGACGGTCAACCGGCTGACACCAGCCCATCATCTCACCATCCGGTCGGACGGCAGCTTGCAGTTCGCTAGCGTGGATTTTCAGGAGACTTGCCCATTGATCGTTGGTTCTTTCTGAGAAGTCAACAAGTGGACTTTCCTCTCTTACCAGCTGGCCAACCTGCTGATGATAGTGAGTCCATTTGGCGCCTCTGACGGCAGGGTCGGCAAGTGCATGCGCTGTAGTAGCCAGCCACTGCTCCAGTTCGCGGAAGTCCACTCCTGAACAACCTAACAACAGTGCTGCATAATCCTCTCTTCCCAGCTTCCGGGCACAGGCATTCCGAGTCTGTATCAGTTCGTGGGCAACGACAGCCGGAGCTTCCCCTGTACGGAGGCGCAGAGAAGAGACGGCGGGGGAGGTTTCGACGATGCTCCTCGACAGCGCATACGGCTGTGGCGCGGGTATCAGATCCTTGATATGCAGAAGACGTTCGTGGAGCTGTGCGTATACGGACGGTTCGGCCTGACTCCCGAGACCGTAGATAGCCCATTCGGTTTCCGCGATCTCGTGCAGCGCCTCGCTGAGCAGATGGATCACATCAACTGGTGGATTGTTCGTATCTGGTCTCTCAGAACCCGTGCAGTCTGGACCTGAAGTCATTTCCTCACCGTCCTTCAAGATATCGGAACTCCTTCACTTGGAGCGCCAACTCAGAAAACCCTTCATTTCCACCTTTCATCATATCGCCGCGCTTCACCTGCCTGTACCGGGTGTGCTACAATGCCGAGTGAGGGGGGACCGAAAATGAGACTCATCGCCGTGCTACTTGCTCTGATGTGTACGTCCGTGCGCGCGGGCGATCTGCTAGTGAAGGAAGCCTACTACCGTGAGACGAACTACAGCCTGCACGTAATAGTGGCGAATGGCGGCAGCGCGCCGGTGAAGCTTGTGTCGCCGGTGGTCAACGGCTTTGATACAGCCAGCCTGATGAACGGGCTGAAGCAGGGCGATCCGGTGCTGTGGTATGCGTGCCGACCGTCCACCATCCCTGCTGGAGGTCGCGCGGACCTGACTATCACACTCGCCGAGCCGCTGACCAAGGCCGCGAAGGTGGCTATCAGAGACTCATCAGGCGCGTCTGCAACCGCTGACATACCATGCGTGCCGGAGCGGTTCAGGCTTCAGGCAGTCCGGTTCGACCGCGATCTGCGAACCATTCATATCTATGCTCGGTGGACCGACGTGAAGGCGAGTGACGCGCTGAAGAAGGTGCTGTTGGACGGCAAAGACGTGGCAAAGCTATCCGTATCTCGGCATCTGCAGAACACCGATGGGATAGCCTACCTGCATATCAAGCTGCCAACAGCGCTTGCTTCAAACTCCTACCATGTCATCGAAGCGCAGACCGATTCCGGGCTACGCACTGGTTACGGTGTCCGCGCGATACCGGCTGAGTTCCTCATCGGCGTCTACGGCAGTCCGTCCGAGGAGAACATCGCGGACTGGGCGGCGCATGGGTGTAACCATTACCTGTCGTTTGGCGCGGTGTCGCCGGACATCCTGAAGATCCTGGCCGCGAAGGGCATGACGGTCGGCGCGAAGTATATCAGTGAGCCGGTGGTGGATCGGCCCGCTGGCAAGGTGGTGCGTTTCGATCAGACCAAGGCCGCCGCGTCTATCGCTGGGGTGGCTGCCAGTCCCAATCTGCTCTACCATCATTTGGTTGACGAGCCGGACGCTGCCGACTACTACGCCGGGCATCTGCTGGGGGCCAGCGGCATGGAAGTTGCCACGCGCGCGCAGTTCTGCGAGGAGCAGGACCCGGGCAGATACACGATGATGCAGCTAGACAATACATTTCGCCCGCAGAACTACCGCGTGTACGGCGAAGCGGCCGACGTGCTCGGCACGCACCGGTATTCGTTGGGCAACTATATCAACAGCGAGGCCGGTGCGACCGCAGCCAAGCGGCTTGCTTTTCTCCCGGATATGGAGGAGACGCTGACTGCTTTTCGTCTGGCCAACGAGCCGAAGCCGTTCTTCATGATTACTCAGTTCTTCAACCTCGGCGTAGGTCGTTCGGGCAGACCACCGGTGGTGGATGAGATGCGCTTGCAGTGCTATGCGATGATTGCGGGCGGTGCGCGAGGCGTGATTCACTACATCCACTCCGGCTCAGGCGGCGGTCATGAGGGCGGCAAGACCCCGGAGCTTTGGGACGGCATGACCGGACTGCACGCGGAACTGATGCGCCTGTCTGATGTCATATCTGTGGGGACGCCCGCTCCTGCCGGTTGGTGCAGATCGAACTCCGCGCAGTTGTTGCCGAGCCTGGTATTGGGTGGCGACCGGATGGCGGTTATCCTCCTGGATCTCGCCCATCGCTCCGCGCTCGATCAGTTCACCGTTCTGCCGGTCACCGATGCGAAGGTGACGGTTGTCATCCCGCCGTGGATGAACTCCCGAGAGTATCGAGTGGTGCCTGCAGACGGGGGAAAGACTACCGATGTTCAGGTCGAGGATGGAATGATCAGTTTCACCGTGGACCGAGTGGGCGCCGCTGCCGGGTTCGTCATCGAGCCGAGGAAATAGCCGTGCCGGAACCGGTTGTCTCGATTCTCATGCCGGTATTTAACGGTGCTGCCACCGTGGAGGAGTCGGTCCGAAGCCTGACCGAGCAGACCTTCGGTGACTTCGAGATCGTCGCGGTGGACGACGGCTCATCCGACGGTTCCGGTGCGCTTCTGGACGGCCTGGCGCTACGGGACAGCCGTATCAGGGTGATTCACCTGCCGCATGCCGGGCTGATTCCGGCACTGAACTCAGGGCTGGCTGAGTGCCGGGGTGATTTCATCGCACGCATGGACGCCGATGATATCTGCCACCTGGACCGCCTGCGCCTACAGGTGGATCTCATGCGCGAACGACCGGACGTCAGCGTGTGCGGCAGCTTGGTCAAGTCGTTTCCGCCCGAGGAAGTGAAGGGCGGGTTCCTGAAATACGAGGCTTGGTTGAACTCGTTGGTTACGCACGAGGAGATCGCGCGGGACATCTTCGTTGAAAGCCCACTTGCGCACCCCAGCGTGATGATGCGGGCGGCGGACCTTTGGGCGGTTGGCGGATACCGGGAGATGGGTTGGCCCGAGGATTACGACCTGTGGCTCAGGTTTCACGCGGCGGGTAAGCGGTTCGCGAAGGCGCCTGCGGTGCTGCTGTACTGGCGCGAGCATAGAACCCGGCTCACTTTCACGGATTCGCGGTACTCGCTGGAAAACTTCATGCGTGTAAAGGCGCACTTTCTGGCTGCGGTTGTGGCTGAGAAGGGTTGGCCGCTCATCGTGTGGGGCGCGGGGATGACCGGCAGGCGGTTGACGAAGCATTTGGTGCGCGAGGGTGCGGCGCCTGTTGCTGTGGTTGATATTGACCCCAAGAAGATCGGCGGAACCTTGCGCGGGATTCCGGTTATTGCGCCTGAGGACTTGTGTGGGTATGCGGACGCCTTTGTGGTGACAGCGGTCGGCTCGCAGTCCGCGCGGGAGATCGTCCGAGGCCGATTGCTGGACATGGGGCGGCGGGAAACCGCAGACTTTCTCTGCGCATCGTGACATTGCCCTGTGGAAAGGGATTCCAACCGCCGAGAATTCGTTATTGTAAGGTTTGCTTGACAGGTCGGAATGCCGATGCTATAATATCGGCTGTTGACGAGAGCGAAGCCCTTCGCCTTCGTCAAGGCCCCGCATAAGCGTTCCGCGCGAATGCGGGCCAGACATCGCTCCTCGGTAGCTCAATCGGCAGAGCACTTGGCTGTTAACCAGGGGGTTCGTGGTTCGAGTCCACGCCGGGGAGCCAATCTTGACGCAGAGGCAACACTGTCCCCATTCCTCTTCGGTTCCTTTCTGGTTTCATCTTTGACCACGCATTTCTTCCCGGGTTCTTCCTATTGGCAGGATAATCGTGCTGGGATGTGCTATAGGATTACTGAATCCCAAGATTTGGAGAACACTTACATGCAGAGATGGACCAAAGAGAGCATTCAGAAATGGTACGAGCGTAAGCCCTATTTCGCGGGGGCGAACTTCGTGCCCAGCACCGCTATCAACCAGCTTGAGATGTGGCAGGCGGATACCTTCGACCCTGCAACAATCGAGCGCGAATTGGGTTGGGCTGCGGGCATAGGCATGAACCTCATGCGCGTGTTCCTGCACGATCTGCTTTGGGAGCAGGACAGCGAGGGGTTCTGCAGCCGCATAGATACCTACCTCGGAATCGCCGATAAGCACGGAATCAGTACGATGTTCGTGATATTCGATGATTGCTGGAACCAGTCGCCAGCGCTCGGCAAGCAGCCCGATCCGCAGCCTTACACCCACAACTCGGGGTGGGTTCAGTCGCCTGGCGTCAAGGTTGTGAACGACCCTGCTCAGTGGCCGCGCCTTGAGAAGTACGTCAAGGGGCCGGTCGAGCGGTTCAAGGATGACCCCCGCATCGCGTTCTGGGATCTCTACAACGAACCCGGCAACGGTGTCTCAGGCGATCACTCGGACAGCAAGAATCAGCAGGGCGAGGGCTCGCTTCCGCTGCTGAAGGCGCTGTACGGGTGGGTGCGCAGTGTGGAGGGTCTCACCCAGCCGCTGAGCATCGGGGCGTGGAACTTTTCGTCCGGGTTCGACAGCCTCAACGAGTTCTCGCTGGAGAACTCTGACCTCATCACGTTCCATGACTACAGCTCCCCGCAGGCGATGATCGAGCGGATCAAGTCGCTGCAGAAGTACGATCGGCCGATTGTCTGCACGGAGTACATGGCTCGCGGATCGGGCAGCACCTTCGAATACAGCCTGCCGCTGCTCAAGAAGTTTGGGGTGGGCGCGGTCAACTGGGGGCTGGTGTCCGGCAAATCGCAGACGATCTTCCCCTGGAACTGGAATCCTGTGAAGGGCGAGCCGGACATCCTGTTCCACGACGTGTTCACGCGGGACGGGCAGTTCCTGTACCCCAACGAGGAGCAGGCGATCCGGCGCGTCACCGGCCGCTAGCACGGTAAGCCAACCACGGTCGCTTCCATCAGCCGGACAGATAGCCGCACGTTATCTGTCCGGTCTTTAGTTTGGGAACCCTGCGCTTCGCCGAAAAGGACATGGTCTGCCGCCTGTCTAACAGGTCTGCATGAAACGCGATACAGCGAGTGAATCCAAGACAACCGTCACGCATCTGAGGTGTGAGTATCTAGTCAACCCTCTGGGCGTTGACGTTGTCAGTCCACGCCTGAGTTGGGCGCTGGAATCAGCCGAACGCGGTACCATCCAGACCGCCTATCAGATACTGGTTTCATCGAGCGAAGAAGTCCTCGCCCGCGAGGAATGCGATCTCTGGGACAGCGGCAAGGTTAAATCGGACCAGTCCATCCACGTTGTGTTCGCGGGCAGCCCCCTGATCTCCCGCCGAACGTGCTTCTGGAAGGTCCGGGTCTGGGACAACCACGGCGGGCGCCATGAATGGAGTCAGCCGGCTACATGGACGATGGGCCTCCTCGACGCGTCGGACTGGGAAGCCAAGTGGGTCGGCCTTGATGGTGGCGAGAATCTGGACTGCCTGGCTGATGCGCAGTGGATCTGGCTGCCCGATGAATCGGCACAGACTGCAGAGGCGGGCGGCCCAACGCGGTACTTCCGCCGAACGGTAGACATAACCAATGCGAGTGAGATGAGCGGCGCGCGTCTGGTAGTCGGCACACAAGGCAAGTTCGCGATTTCGGTCAACGGCGAGCAGGTCGCGGAATGGGCGCGAACGGTCTTCGCACCGGTTTCCGAAGTTGACTTGGAGAGGTACCTGAAGCCTGGGGCGAATACCATTGCGATGGCTGTTTCGGTGAGTGAGGAGAAGGATCGTCCCTCCGGTCTCATCTGCGCGCTGACTGCCGAGTTTGAGTCCGGCGAGTCGCTGACGATAACCTCCTCCGACGCGAGTTGGAGAGCGAGCGCGGTCGAGACCGATGGGTGGGTAAGACCGGAGATCGAGGACTCCGGCTGGTCGAGCGCACAGGAGCTTGGCGGAAACGGAACGCCTCCTTTTCCCCTGGTCCCGGGAAACGACCACAGGCGTCTGCCCGCGCGCATGATCCGCCGTGAGTTTGGTGTGTATCGAACTATCAGGCGAGCCACCGCGCACCTGTGTGGACTGGGGTTGTCCGAGTTGTATGTCAACGGCAGCAAGATCGGCGATCATGTTCTTTCGCCGGGACTTACGGACTACAGCAAGCGTTCTCTGTATTTGACATACGATATCACGGATAACCTGCGGGCCGGGGACAATGCCGTTGGGGTCATCCTCGGCAACGGACGATACTTCGCGCCGCGTCACAGTGCGCCGACGAATACAGTTACCTACGGGTACCCGAAGCTGCTCTTCCAGTTGGAGATCGAGTATGCGGATGGCACGGTTGCGATGATCGTGAGCGACGAGTCTTGGAAGGTTACCGACAAGGGGCCAATCCGCGCGAACAGCGAATACGACGGCGAGACCTACGACGCCAGGAAGGAACTGGACGGGTGGAGCAGCCCGGGATTCCAGGACTCCGACTGGCAGGCCGTCGAGATAGTTGAGGCGCCGACGGGCGTGTTGAGTTCGGAGATGGCCGAGCCGATTCGAGTGATGGATACGCTGCGTCCTGTGGCGATCACCAGTCCCAAACCCGGAGTCTATGTCTTCGATATGGGCCAGAATATGGTCGGTTGGTGCCGTCTGAGGGTTCATGGACCGAGGGGAACCAAGGTGCATATGAGGCATGCCGAGACGCTGAGGCTCGACGGCATGCTGTTCGTGGACAACCTCCGATCGGCCAAAGTCACCGACGTGTATATCGTGAAGGGCGAGGGAATAGAGGTCTATGAGCCGAGGTTCACGTATCACGGCTTCAGATACGTTGAGGTAACAGGGTTTCCAGGCGAACCTGATCTCTCCGCGCTTGAAGGCGTAGTTGTACACGATGGGTTGGAAAGAGCAGGGGAGTTTTGGTGCTCAGACCCGCTGCTGAACCGGATCTACCACAACATCTACTGGGGCGTGAGAGGAAACTACCGAAGCATTCCCACGGACTGTCCACAGAGAGACGAGCGGCAGGGGTGGTTTGGGGATAGGGCGCAGGAATCGAAGGGCGAGATGTGCATATTTGACGCCGCCGCGCTTTACACGAAGTGGATCAGGGACATGGAGGACTCTCAGCGTCCGGACGGCAGCCTTCCCGATCTCGCGCCCGCTTTCTGGCCCTTCTACA
Organism: Armatimonadota bacterium; assembly: GCA_025358205.1. Taxonomy (GTDB): domain Bacteria; phylum Armatimonadota; class UBA5829; order DTJY01; family DTJY01; genus JANYKG01. Next base: position 2,991 of record JANYKG010000057.1, on the reverse strand, counting down.
CGGGCAGCATCACGTTTCCTACTGCCGCGCTTGTTATTCCAGGGCATCTCTACCATGAGTACGGCGACCTGCGAATACTGGAGAACGGTTATACCTGCATGAGAAGGTGGGTCGAGAAGATGATCGGGAATCTGACCGACTTCACAATGGCCAGGGATACATATGGGGACTGGTGCGTGCCGCCTGAGTCGCTGGATATGATCTGGTCGGCTGATCCGAACCGGGTGACCAACCCGGAGTTGGTCTCCACGGCCTATTTCTACTACGATCTGCGTCTCATTGCCGGGTACGCGGCGCTCCTGGGCGAATCGGAGGACGCCGTGCGGTATGCCGATCTGGCTGACCACGTGAAGCTGGCCTTCAACACGAAGTTCTTCAATCCCACGACCGGCGTCTACGACAACGGCACTCAGACATCGAGCGTTCTTGCCCTTGCGTACGGCCTGGTTCCCGATGGTTACAGAGAGCGAGTTTTGGACAATCTGGTAGATAGCATCCTGGTCAAGAACGATTGTCACATCGGCACGGGAATGATCGGCTGCCAATGGCTCATGCGGGCGCTTTCGGACAACGGAAGGATTGACGTCGCCTACAAGTTGGCGGTTCAGACGAGCTACCCGAGTTGGGGCTACATGGTGGGGCAAGGCGCGACCACAGTCTGGGAGCTGTGGAACGGCGATCATGGTGATCCTCTGATGAACTCGGGGAACCACGTGATGCAGATAGGTGATCTCTGCACATGGCTGCATGAGTATGTCGCCGGAATCGCGCCGGACGAGGCTTGCCCTGGGTTCAAGCACACGATTATGTATCCCCGCGTCATAGGTGAACTGACCTCGGCTAAGGCGTATCGCAAGTCCATGTATGGCAAGATCGTGAGCGACTGGAGCATCGAGAACGGAACCTTTGAGTGGCGGATTGAGGTTCCGGCGAACACGACGGCCACAGTCTATGTGCCTGCCGACGCCCCGGCGCACGTATTGGAAAGCGGACGGGCGGCGGAGGGCGCAGATGGCGTGGAGTTCCTGCGAATGGAAGACGACCGGGCGGTCTTTGCGGTGGACTCGGGCCGGTATGTGTTCATGTCCATGGTCACTTCTGCTCGAAGTGGTAGTTGAACCGACGGTCTGGGGCGCTGTCGCCGCTGACCGCGAACTCGATGATGTCATCCGGCTTCTGGATGTTGTCCGCCCAGTGGAAGTCGAGCTTGACCTTTTTGCCGTACAGCCCCAGTTCTTTGCGCGAGATGCGGAGTTCCATCTTGTTGCCGGAAACCGCAGGGGACACACGGGATAAATGAGTCATACCGGGCCATGAGCCGGACGCATTACCAACCAGAAAGTCATAGCCATTCCAGCCTTTGGAAGCGCCTGTGCTGATGAAAAGCAGCATCCAATTCGGGTCTTTGGGGCTAGTGATTGTGTTCTTCGTCTCGGCGTAGAAGTAGACGAAGTTGGTGTCGTAAGCGACCTTGAGGCGGACGAAGTCGTTTCGCCCGGTGGTGTTCACGTATGGACCAGCCTTGCCCCAGCCTTTCCAGTCGCGCTTCTTCGTGTCGCCGGGCATGTCTCGGTACTCCGGTTGGACCTTCGCCCAATCGTTGAACTTCCCATCAACCTTGATCTTCGTCGGTCCCGCCGCGAGTTCCGGTGCGCGGACACCTTTGAACCGGCGGATGCCGTCAATCATCTGGTAGTAGTAGTTGTCGGTATGACCACCCTTCATCGGCTCGGCGTCCCGGCTGAACTCCTGGTTGTACTGGTCCACGAAGTAGGTTTGCCCGGTCTTCGGATCTATGTACCGCATAGCGACCCACTCGTTCCAACCCGTGATGAAGATGAACTGGGGGTCTACCTTCAACGCCCGTTCCCATTCCTTCGCGAAGTAGATTCCCTTGCCGGTGTTTGACATGTCCCCCGGCTGTTTCGTGCCGTCATTGCTTCGTCCCACCTGTGCGAGCGCGAGCGTAGCGCTGCCGACCGATATCTCCTCGGGGACACCCTTCTCGTGCCAGCCCGGCTCCTGGGGATACGGATCGAGCCATGTCCATCTGTCATGCCCATCTCCAAACCACGGCCAGTCCTTTGGATCGTGTCCGAACCAGGTGTATCGCACGGTGAAGAATTCCTTCAACTTGGGTGTCAACTCATCAGGCGTGGCGAGGATCAGCGGTTTCCCCTCCCAACGAAACCAGAGGTCGGGGTAGAGGTTCTTGGCGTAGAACTCATCGTAGATTTGCTGCGTCACCTTCCCGCTGTACGAATGGGTGATGAAGCATATCTGAGGTGTGTGTCCGCCTTCCGCGCGTATCTGCGAGAAGATTCTGCAGAGCTTGAGGTAGTTGGCGCGATAGGTGAATGCATTCGTGGCATCGAAGATCAGGGTATCTACTCCGGCATTGGTCAGCATGGCACAGTGTTTGCGGATGACGTACGGGTCGGTGGAGAGATAGTAGCCGAGTTCTGATTCGCCCCAGTGATGGAAGGCGCCCTCGGGTCCGTACTGCGGGTCTTTCGGGTTGGCTGCGAGGATTTTCGTATTGTCGTACGGTCCGCCCTGTCCATGCTCACCCAGCCACAGGAAGTAGAACACTCCGACATACTTGTCCTTTCGTGGAGTCCCACACTCTTTGTATCCGGGCAGCGTTCGTCCAAGCGCATCAGTAGCAGTCCAGGTGTCGCTCTTGAGGTCCCAATCCACCGCGAAAGCGTTCGTCGCCAGCAGTAATACGATCATCAAGCATACAAGTAGTTTCGCCATGTAGATATCCTTCACAAACAGTTGAGAGGTAACGTGAACTTCGCTGATGCGGTGCGGTTCTCCTGCCGAAGACATGTATTCGGCATGGCCCGAGTGTGTAGAATGAAGTGTGCTTTTGCCTAACCTTCGGTCGTAGGATATACTTACGAAGGAAAGGACAGAAAGCGCAACATGGCACTACTGAGCAGAGAACAGATCAAGGAACTGATTAGGGAACGGAACATCAAGACT
>JANYKG010000102.1 GCA_025358205.1 Armatimonadota bacterium | reverse complement strand
CGTCCAGTTCGGATTCCATAACGCTCGCCTCAGCCGTGCCGGATGGTTCAGTTTCGGCAAATGCCGGAGCCGATTACACGAAGACGACAGCCGTGACTCTCACCGTCTCAGACGGCGGAGGCGGCGCGGCTCAGATGCGGTTCAGCAACGACGGTACAACGTGGAGCGCTTGGCAGGCCTATGCGACCAGCAAGACCTGGACGCTGACAACCGGTGACGGCACAAAGACGGCCTACGCTCAGTTCAAGAATGCTTTCGGCACAACGTCTACTCCATGCACCGATACGATAGTGCTGGACACGAGTGTGCCGACGGGTACCGTCAGCGTAAATTCCGCCGCACAATATGCCAACACGACAAGTGTGACCGTGAGCATGTCCGTTTCGGATGTCGGCAGCGGACTCTCGCAGATGAGGTTCAGTAACGACAACTCCACATGGAGCACATGGGAATCATACGCAGCTACCAAGTCATGGACACTCACATCCGGCAGCGGGACAAAGACGGTCTATGCGCAGTTCAAGGACACTATCGGTAACGCTTCTTCGTCTCTCTCGGACGCGATCACGCTGGATACAGTGGCTCCGACAGGTACGGTTATCGCCAACTCCGGCGCCGCATACACTGTTTCCACCACTGTTGCCCTGACTCTTTCGGCCACCGATGCCACCAGCGGCGTCGCTCAGATGCGGTTCAGCAACGACAACTCCACATGGAGCACGTGGGAATCATACGGTACAAGCAAATCATGGACGCTGACAACCGGCGACGGCACAAAGACGGTCTACGCCCAGTTCAAAGACGGCGCGGGGACTGCTTCGGCGTCGTTCACGGACACCTTCATACTTGATGCGACTCCGCCCACCGGCACGATCAGCATAAACGCCGGAGCCGCAAGCATCAATACAACGTCGGTGACACTAACTCTGTCTGCCACGGATGCAAGGAGCAGCGTAGCCCACATGCGGTTCAGCAATGACAACTCCACCTGGAGCGCGTGGGAAACATACGGGACAAGCAAATCCTGGACACTGACAACCGGCGACGGCACAAAGACTGTCTACGTGCAGTTTGAAGACGGCGCAGGAAACGACTCAATATCATACTCGGATTCCATAGAACTGATCGTCACCATGCCGGGTGGTTCCGTTTTGGCGAACGCCGGATCTGTGTATACCAACTCTACTTCCGTGACACTATCCGTGTCGGACGGCGGAGGCAGCGCGGTTCAAATGCGGTTCAGCAACGACGGCACTAGTTGGAGTAATTGGCAGACCTACGCAACCAGCAAGACCTGGACACTGGCATCAGGTGACGGCACAAAGACCGCCTACACGCAGTTCAAGAACAATGTCGGCACATTGTCAACGCCGTGCAGCGACACTATCATACTGGACACCAGCGTTCCGACCGGCTCTATCACCGTGAACGCCGGCGCTCAGTACACCAACTCCGCGAATGTGACCGTAACTATCTCCGTCTCGGACACCGGCAGCGGTCTGTCGCAAATGAGATTCAGCAACGACAACTCTACCTGGAGCGCGTGGGAATCATACGCCGCCGGCAAGTCATTGGCGCTCACGTCCGGCAACGGCACAAGAACGGTGTATGCGCAATTCAAGGACGTGATCGGCAACACTTCTTCATCACTCACGGACGCGATTACGCTGGATACAGTTGTGCCGACGGGAACGATAAGCATCAACGCCGGCGCTACCTATGCCACGTCCACATCCGCTACGCTTACGCTCTCCGCTTCGGATAGCGGCAGCACAGTGTCGCAGATGCGGTTCAGCAACGATGGCAGCGCATGGACGTCCTGGGAATCATATGGAACCAGCAAGTCCTGGGCGCTGACATCCGGTGACGGCACAAAGACGGTCTACGTGCAGTACAAAGACGGGGCAGGCAACATGTGCGCGACCTGTAGCGACACCATAATAATGACAAACTCCGGGCCGACCGGCACGATCACAATCAACGCCGGAGCCGACTACACGAAGACGACATCCGTGACCCTTACCTTGTCTGCAAACGGCGGACTGACCAGCATAACTCAAATGCGCTTCAGCAACGATGGAACTACATGGGGCGCGTGGCTGACCTACGCCGTCAGCAAGACCTGGACTCTGGCAACAGGCGACGGCACGAAGACGGTCTACGTGCAGTACAAGGACGATGTCGGAAGAACGTCCCCGACCTATACCGACACGATCATACTGGATACATCCGTCCCAACGATCAGCATAGTGTCCCCAACAGCCGGCACGGACTACTATTCCAATCACCCATCGCTAATAGTGAGGGGAACGGCCGCCGCTGATGTGACGAGCCTAACGTGGGCCAGCGATACCGGCGTCGGCGGAGACTGTTCCGGCGCCACATCGTGGGCGACGCAGGATATCGCGCTCACGGAAGGCGCGAACATCATCACGATCACAGCGTCTGATGCCGCCGGAAACAGCGTCACGCGGTCGGTCAACCTGCACAGAGTGAATGTCCACCCACCGGATACATGGGTCAGTGCGATGATGGTCTCCATACCGCTCATCCCGGACGAGCCGGACCCGAAGTCGGCTGTGGGCTTTGACGGCACGGCATGGTGTATCTTCCGTCCGACGCAAAACAGCTATGTGGTGTACGGAGATGATCCGCAGCATATGACATGGTTCGATCCGGCTTCTGCCACACCCGGACGTGGGTTCTGGGCGCGGTTCCTTGCGCCTGCAACGACACCGCTCGGCGAGATCCCGGATCAGACTCAGCCGGTGACCATACATCTGTATCCGGGTTGGAACATCATCGGTACTCCGTTCATTTCGCCCATGACCTGGGACGTGACGAAGATTACCGTGCTCGAGGTAGGCGGCGTCCAGAAAACCCTGGCAAACTCACGCAGCACGATGGATGACTTCGCATTCGGCTGGCGTCGGACTGCCGGTGTAGGAGCCTACTATGTAGTGTATGACTCCAACATCTCGCCCGGCATAGACAGCACGCTTGAACCGTGGATGGCCTACTGGGTACGGGTTTACAATGAGTGTGATCTCACCCTCCCTGCCCCACCCAGCGTACCTTAGCCTGTTACGAACAATATCACGAATAAATGTTTTGACAAGCTGACTATCTTCGGATATAATAATATACATGCGTGTCCCACAGGGAGGATACGGCCATGTTCAAAGAAGAAAAAACAACCCAGATAGCTGCACAGTTTCTCCTCCGCGCAGACGGCAAGATGCCATATATCAAGTTGTTGAAGCTGATATACTACGCAGATCGTGAGATGTTGCAGCGGTGGGGTATTCCAATGACATATGACCGATGGTACTCCATGAAATGCGGACCGGTGTTAAGCTCAACGTATGACTTGATAAAGAGCAATTCCGGAAACATATGGTCAAAATTCATCAGCTCGGAAGGGTATGACGTGGTCTTGCGTTCTGATCCAGGCAATGGTGAGTTGAGCAAGGCAGAGAACGAGATCATCGGAGATACCTTCAACGAACATGGGGGCAAGGACAAATGGGAGTTGGTGTGTGAGACACACGATCTACCGGAATGGGTGGACACCGGTGAAGGAGCGGTTGAAATCACATATCGAACAGTCCTCGAAGTCCAGGGGGTTCCCTTACCCGATATAGACAAGATCATTGAGAATATCGATAGTGAGAATGCGGTGGACTGCTTCCTGGCGAAGGCCGGGTAGCGATGTCGTTTTCTCCGGGGGATACCTTTCTCATAATCGCGCCTGGTGCAAGCAAATACCATCTGTTCATTGTTCTTGCCGTTCGCAGTGGAGGTGAGGCGCATTGATAGCCGTTCCACTGAATACGGTCACAGTCTTTACAGACCCCACGATTGTCCTCAAGGTTGGAGATCATCCGTTCATCACGCGCGACAGCGCGGTGAGTTACAATGAAATGATTGTATTTCCGTCGCCATTGCTGGATGACCTAGAGGCGATGAGTGTAAAGAAGGACGATCCGAGTTTCGTCAGGTACGAGCCATGCAATGAGAAACTTCGGAAGAAGCTTATAGATGGCGCCTTCGCATCTCAACTCGCCAGTCGCAATGCGCTTGACGAGCTGGCTCGCGCGCTCCAGGATAATGGTTGATGTACTCAAAATGGTGCGATATCACGTTCCCGGCTCCACCGAGCGTTTTCTAATACACTGCGGCCCCGTGTCAGTTCTCTCCCCCTGGCACGGGGCTGGTTTCCTCTCCTGAGTCTCCCCCACCCTTCGAACATCACCAAATCCCAAAAACTTGTGCCTTTATGGTATAGCCTCAACTACCACACAGTGCTATACTGAATGCACAACTGCTCGGGGCAGCCTTGCCAAGGCTGTTCCGTGCGAACAACGCGGAGGCAAGCTCATGGGACGCGAGAGAATCATCTACAACATGACCGTTAGAGATATCGTGGAGGGTCTGAACGAAACTCAGACTGTGATCATCCCTATCGGCATGATCGAGCAGCACGGATTTCACATGCCGACGAGCGTGGATATCCACAACTCTGCGGAAATCGCGCGCAGAACGTCCGATGTCACAGGCACGTTCGTCACCCCGTCGGTCCACTACAACATCTCGGGCGGCATGCTCCCCGGCACCATAAACATCACCCCGCAGGTCTTCTCGCTAATGCTCATGGACATCATGCAGAGCCTGGTGATGCAGGGCTTCAAGAACATCATCATGCTGCTGGGGCACGGCGGGCTGGAGAGTGGGACCGCGACCACTGAAGCATGCGAGTTCTTCCAGTGGCTCAGGCCGGAGATGCCCGGAGTCAACATCTGCATCGTACCGTTCTGGGACCTCTCGCCCACCTACACGGAGATGAGCGCGAAGGGCGACTGGCACGCGGGTCTGCTCGAAACCTCCATGATGCTCTACTGGAAGCCGGAACTGGTGAAGCTCGATCAGTTGGCCTACGACGACGAGCCGCTGCGCTCCCAACTGCGGGATGATCCGTACAGCTTCGGGATGAAACTCAAGAACGTTGACCACAAGTTCGTCGTCCCGAGAATCATCCAGAACCCGGTGCTGAAGGTAGGCGTAATGGGCGACGTTACCGGCGCGAATCCCGAACTGGGCAAGAAGATCGCGGACGAGTGCATATCCGGGCTGGCGGCGTTCATTGCTGAACTGGAGGCGAAGTAGGCCATGGTGAAATGGGGCATTATCGGCTGCGGTGGAATCGCCAAGCGGCGCATGATTCCGGCGATACCGGAGATGAGGCATACGAGCTTCGTCGCGGTCATGGACACGAATCGTGACGTGACGGACGAAGTGGCTAAGTCCACAGGCGCGAAGGCGTACTACACCGAGGCCGACCTGCTGGCCGACCCTGATGTGCAGGCGGTCTACATCGCCACACCGGTCTTTCTCCATCATCCGCAGGTACTTCAGGCTGCAAAGGCAGGCAAGCACATCCTCATCGAAAAGCCAATCGCGTTGACCCTGGAACATGGCGAGGAGATGGTTCACGCGTGCAACGACGCAGGGGTCTATCTCGTCGAGGGGTACATGATGAAGTACCACAGCCTTAACCAGGCGGCCCGGGATATCGTATCGCGCGGCGAGATCGGGAACGTGGTATCCGCGCGGGTACAGCTCACATGCTGGTATCCGCCCATCCCCGGAGCATGGCGTCAGGACCCGGCGCTCGGCGGCGGAGGCGCGCTGATAGACATGGCTACCCACTGCTACGACCTGCTGCAGTTCATCATCGGGTCACCAATCGTCGAGGTCGCCGCGTTCGCCAACACACTGACCCATTCTTATCAGGTTGACGATAGCTCTACTACCCTGCTCAGGTTCGCGAACGGCGCACAGGCGACTGTCGAAGCGTTCTTCAACGTCCCGGACGCGGCGGGCCAGGGACGGCTGGAGCTCTACGGCAACAAGGGCAGCATTCAGGCTACCGGCACCATCGGCCAGATGCCGACAGGGCAGATGTCCGCCTACCTCAGCGACGATTCCAAGGCATATGATCCCCAACAGAGTCAGGACAGCCTGGACGTAACCGTTCGTGAAATCACTGCTGAACCCGTGAACATGTACGCCGCCGAAGTGGACTATCTCTCCAAGTGCATCGAATCCGGCGCGCCGCCGTCCTTCAACACCGGCGAGGAAGGCCTGCGAATACTGAAGATAGCACTCGCCGGCTATGAAAGCAGCAGAACCGGCCGCCTGGTTAAGCTGTAGCCGCAGGTTTCACACCTGCGCTCCCCGCTAGTACGAAAGGCACGTAACTGGAATCTCGTGTTCACAGTGTCCCCGCCGTATGGTATAATGGCGATGGAGGTAGCATATGAGCAAGAAAATCCTTCACTTTCCCGTGGTTATCGAGCAGGATGAGGACAACTGGTACGTGGCGACCGTGCCGTCTCTGCGCGGCTGCCACACCCAGGCCCGGACGCTCGCCGAACTGGATGAGCGCATACGGGAAGCCGTCGCCCTCTGCCTGGAAATTGAGTCCGGCAAGGAAGGCGAAATCCCTCAGAACAAGTTCAACAGCGTCCACGAGCTTGAGATCGCCGTATGACTCCAATCACGGTTATCCCTCCCAAGAAGATCCCCTACGAAACCAGCGAGACCGTCTGCACAGTGTGGCACACGATTCACTAATGCGACTCTCCATTGCAGCGCGAAGGAGAACCCAACCGACTTGGCGATGTTCGGATTGGCACTTCATTGTGTACACCAAACGGTAACTACAAGGTTTGAGCGTCGTCGAGAGGTGACAAAGGCCATTGCGAGTGTCCTTCGGAAAAGGTTAGGCGCAGCAGGTGTTCAAGCATCGGATGTAGTGAGATGTTTCAGGGAAATCACAGCCGGTTCAGTCACCGCATCCGAACCAAATGATGTTGGGATGGCCGAGACTCCTTCCCAGCCTCGACTGGCGGAGAACAACGGAGAGAGTCTAGAGAGTCTGCTTACGATGGGACGTACCATACGGGGCAGGAATCCGCAGATTGTACGGTTTCCGGACGGAGTACACGTCAACGTCAGCAGTTGGGTAGAACTGGCAGAACAAGTTATCAGGTGGTTCGCCAGGAACAATTATCTACCGGATATACCGTTCAATGGCTTTGTAGTTCGTGACGAGCCACCCGTTAAGGAGTACCCGCGCTTCGGCCGGATATTCGACTACACCCGCGAGCGATGGCCGGGCGTGATCCCGTATATCAACCTCTACCCCAACTACGTGAACATCGCCGACGTGGGCGCCGAGAGTTACGCCGACTATATCCGCAAGTTCACCGCCCTTCGTCCACCGATGGTATCGTACGACCACTACCCCTTCGCGACCGAGGGCATTGGCCCGGAGTGGTTTCATAACCTGGAGGAAGTGCGCCGCGAGTGCCTGACTGCCGGCATTCCGCCGTGGGTGATCGTGCAACTCTGCGCATGGCCGGGGATTCGGGCGGTGAACGAAGGCGAACTGCGCTGGTGCGTCTTCTCCGCGATGGCCTATGGGTACAAGAGTGTGTGCTACTTCTGCTATGCCACCCCGGACAAGGACTTTACCCAGTGCCCAATCAACCTGGACGGGACCGTGAATGCCGAGCGATACGCACTGCTGAAGCGGGTGAACAAGGATGTCGCCGCGCTGGGCCCAGTGCTGATGGCGCTCACCTCCAAGCGAGTCTACCACACTGAGCCGCTGCCGACGGGCACGCAGGGCATCCCGGCGGACGGTTGGGTGAGGTCGTTCTCCGGCGGCGAGTGGCTGGTCGGCGAGTTCCAGGGCGCGCACAGCTCCTACGTCATGTTGGTCAACCGAAACCCGAACAAGGCGCAGACGACGGCGGCAAGCTGGTCCCCGGACATCAAGTCGGTCTACCGGGTATCCGAGGATCAATCCCTTCAGCCTCTCAAACTGCGAACCGGCAAGTCCGGCCAACCCGAGTGCTCGGTCAGCCTGCCCGCCGGTTCAGGTGCGCTCTACTGCGTGGAGTTCGAGCGGTAAGCACGACCTTGTTACCCTGCAGGAAATGGCCGCATTTGTGCATCGAACTGCATGATCGCCTCAAGCGACCGCAGTTCACAAATCAGTCCCTACTTCTCGCGCACCAGTACAAACCGGTCCACACTGATCGCCTTCATCGAGTTGGCATCACCCGGAGGGGCGACGTAGAAATACTCGCCGGACTCCAGCTTGTGCGTGCCGAGATAGTAGGTCTTGTACGTTCCGCTCGCAGACTTGCCGATGCTCGGGGTGAGCAAGGCCACATCCCCTGCCCCGGCCCGATAAAGCCCGCACCGGAATGCACCGCCCCTGTCGCCCGTATCGCAGCGGATGACAGCGTAGCACTTGTAGTTACCCTTGAGTTTCCTGGCCACCGCGTCGGTGATCTGGTACTGCACAGCCCATTGCGTGTGACCCCCCGGCATGCGCGCGGTGGACCCATCGGAGGCTGCGGAATCCTGCGTGATGGCGACCCAGTCAGGCACTCCGGCCAACTGGAAATCCGCATCCTGCACCACAATGCAGTCGCCCGCAGGCAGCTTGCTCAGTTCCTCCGGCGTGGGTGGCGGAGGACCGAAGCGAGCTTCCAACTCAGGAACAAAGGCCTCGAACGGATGCCCTTCGCTGTTCTGACCGACCTTCCACTCACGCGCCAGGCTGATGAAATCCTTGCACAGCTTTGCGGGATCGGAGGGGCCGCCAAATGATGCGTTGTTGGCCTCGGCTTCTTGCTTGAGACCTTCATAACGCATCAGCCAGGCATAGTCCAGCGGCATCCGGTCGCGACGCAGACGCTTGGCCAGCACTGGATCGTGCGCCACCGCCTTCTCCGCTTGGTCGAACAGCAGAGTCGCCTGGTTCATCACCGGCAAGGTCAGAAAACTCAGGTTCCCGTTGTAGCAGCCCAGGTACATGCCGGTCTTCTCAGCGGAATCGTGGATCAGGTCGAGATACCGCTGCAGATAGGGACCCGCTGCGCCGTAGTAGCCGTTCAAGAACTCAGTCGTCAGCTTCTTCTCATCGGCGTTCGGATTCCACTCCAGGTGAGCAAGCAGCCACGCGCGCAGGCGAACGAAATCGCCGATGGAACTCCCCGCGTCACCCTGCTCGAACACGCCGATAGTATTGTTCGCAACGAAGAAACGCAGGTTCGGCGCGAGCACCCTCATGTTCGGCTGAGGCTGCAGATAGGCGGCGAAGTCTGTGACGTAGTCCCAGATGAACAGGTTGGGCGCGATGGCTTTCCAACCCAGCATGTCGTCGCGAAAGCTCTTGTTGGCATCACTCTCCAGCGGCCTAAGGAAGTTGCACTCGATGGAGCACAGGCGCACCACCACGTTGTTCCTCGGCTTCACTAGCTTCGGCGGCTTGCGGGTGTACTGGTACGCCAGCGTCTCGACCAGCATGTCCGGGTACTGCTTCTCGATGTCCTCTGCCACCTTGTTGATGCACCGGATGAGCGACCCGGACGGCGCGCCTTCTTCCGCGTCCGCCGCCCTGCAGTTCACGCACTGGCAGTTGCCGGCGCAGTCGTTCTGACTGATCGAGATCAGTCCCGCCCTGGGATTCTTGGCGATCCACTCCAGGGCGACTCGGGTAAGCTCCTTGCGCATCTCGTCGTTCGTCCAGCAAAGCTGTCCGCCGTCGGGCGTGCGTTTGCCGTTGTGCTCGCTGTACCAGTCGGGGTGCTGCGCGAAATATGTTCCCGGCGGCAGCAGATTGAATGACGTGTGACACCAACCCAGTATGGTGTAGTGCCCGCCGTACTCAGCGGGGATACTGTACATGTGGCCGTTCAGCTTCATCTTCGCCGCAAACCGCGGGTTCTCGTTCGGGTCGCGGTAGAAGGCCTCACGGTACCGAAGCTTGGGCGTATACACGGTGTTGAGCGCGGGGATGCTGAGCGTCTTCCTGGTAGGAACGGTCTCCTCGCCGCCTGCCCACCAGCGCACGCCGACCGAATCCTCCAGGAACGTGTACACGGCGTAGAGTGTCCCGCGCGGCTCACCGCCTGCAAGTATCAGCTTGTTGCCGACCGTGCGGATGACAATGCCGTCATGCCCGATCTTCGTCCAATCCACGTCGGGTACGAGGCGTTTGACACGCTGTGACTGGCCTACCAGTATCTGCGGCGCACCGGTTTTGACCTGAGATTCGGTCTTGACCGCAAACTCCGCGCCCGTGACCTGTTTCAGGTACTTCTGAAGCTCGTTCGCTGCGGTTTTCTCCGGGGCGGACGCACTGGCTGAAACGACTATGCAATAGCCCGTTTTGCCTTTATCCGCGAGGGTCAACGCGTTGACCGATGATGTGATGCTCATGACCATAGTGACCAGCAGAACGCCAAGCGCCCAGGCCGGTACCCCTCCATTTTTCGACACTCGTATTTCCTCCATCCCATGCTATTCTAAACAACTTGCCATCTGCGTAGTTTGCGTGCAATGCGCTCACACTATCATTCCACCACCAGCCCACCGTCCTTCTCCTTGACCGGAATGAGTTTCGGCCTCGGTGAACCACCGTTCGGGGTGTGGAGCACAAGCATCAGCTTCCCCTCGAAAGTGCGGAAGACCATGCCGTGGCCGCCGTCCTGATCATAGATCGGCTTGGCGTCGTGCTTCCAAGGCCCGGTTATCTTGCCCGACGCCGAGCGCGAAACCGCCTCCTGGTAGCCGCCTTTCCCAAAGCTCGACCAAAGCATTAGCAGCTTCCCGTCCTTTGCCCTATGGAGAAAGCAGCCGTCGGTGACGTAGTTACCTTCGGAGATCGCGTTCACCCAGGGCGCTTCGGACGCGCGGAACAGCAGTATCGGCGGCCCGGCGGAGTATTTCAGATCATCGGTCAGGCGCATGGCGCAGATCTCGCCGTCGTGGACCTGCTCCCACTCATGGCAGAAGACGATCCACGGTTTGCTGTCGGCGTCTACGAACAGCGTGGCATCCAGACACTGCCAGCCGATAGGGGTCACCGGCCTGTCTGTAAGCGGCGCAAACGGCCCGCGCGGACTCTTCGACACAAGTATCTGGCACGCGCGAAGCACATTCTGTGTGCTAAAGGTAGCGAACAGGTAGTACTTGCCTTTGTAGCGATGGACCTCCGGCGCCCAGAACGTCTGCGTGCCCCAGAAGCCGGCACTCGTGCCGAAGACCTTGATCGGACCTTCCCACTCCTTCAGGTCTTTGCTCACGTAGGTCTCGAAGCACGGCCCGCCGCCGTCGTCCGGCATCGTGTGGGTTGAGCCGTACATGTAGTACGCCTTCTCCTCCGCAACCGGCACGATTAACGGATCGCGGATGCCGATGTCCTCAGTCTTGATCAACCTTTTTCCCTCCGATGCAGCAACCCCACCGACGCACACAGCACCGAGCAGCACGGTTAGTATTATCTTGAGCGCTTTCACCTGCGCAAACCTCTCTGTATTCACTCAGTCACATTCGCCGACTTACGGCGTTATCCTTCCAGAGACGAAAGCCACGGAGGCAGAGAATACTTTTATAGGGGGATCAAGAAGGTAAATATCCGATATGAGATATGGATCTCATCTTGGCCGTCCTGTGCATCTTGTCAAGCGTCTTCCTCTCCGTGTCCTCTGTGTCTCGGTGGTTCGACAGGCGGTCGGTTGACAAGAGAACCAGATAGATCGTAACATCGTCTCAAGCAAATCTTTGGAGGATGGGAATGCGACTTCTCTGGTGCAGTGTGCTGGTATGCCTCTTGCTTAGCGCGGTTTCGGCTTTCGGCGCAGAATCCACGTACTCGTTCGACGTGTCCAAGGTATCGCACCGCGTGGATACCGGGATGTTCTTCGGCACCACGCACTGGCCCAGAACGCAGGCTGAGAAAGACGTCTGGCTGCCGAGGTTGAGGGAGTACGGCATCCGCCTCATCCGCGAAGACATAGGGCTGGACCGGATACTATCCGAGAAGGTGTGCCCCGACAGGAAGACCTTCCACAGCAAGATTCGTGACCCGCATTTCGTAGACGGCTGGAACTGGTCTACTGCGGACTGGATGAAGGAGGCCAAGCAGGAAGGCTTCCGCACCATGGGTATCTTTTGCTATATGCCCAAATGCCTGACGATCAACGGATCGCTTCCTCAGAAGGGTGACATCGCTGCATGGGAGGGATGGGGCGACGTCTGCGCGAAGGCCTACCAGCGGCTGGGCAAGCAGATTGACTACCTCGAAGTATTCAACGAGGCGCACTTCTTCACCAAACCGGACGGCACGGGCTACAAGCGCTCGGTCAACGCGGACCCGGATATCTTCCACTATGCGGAAAGGCGTCTCAGGCCCCTCACCGACAAGCCGATCCTTGGCGGTGTGACGTGGATTGACTGCTGGGCGGGATCAGCGTTAGAGACTCTGCCGTTTGATGCGCGCTCGAAGCCGAACACGCTCGACTACTTCAGCATTCATATCTACGACACAGACCCCGGCCCGTTCTTCGACCGAGTTGACCATACACATGAGGTTCTTGACGCCACCCGCAAGAACCTGCCCGCGAACTACACGGCGCCATGGAAAGGCAAGCCGATCTGGGTAACGGAGTGGAACCAGTACTGGCACGACCGGCGGTTCGGCATGGACTGGTATGGATTCGTGATGACGGAGTTCCTTAAGCGCGACATACCAAACCTGATCTACTGCTACAACGAATTCTTCGATCCGAAGCTCCCAAGCCAACAGCGACCCTGGTTGATCCTCGTGAAGTGCGGGCTGAACTCGAAAATTCAGACGGTGAGCTTTCACCCCCAGACGGGTGCGGAGCCTTTCACAACGGCGGCAAACTCCACCGCCTGCACGCTGCCTGACGGGAGCATCGTAGTTCTGGCGACCAACACGACTGCCGAACCGAAGGCCACGACCTGGCGGCTAACTGGTATAAAACGACCCAGCGGCAAACTCCATCTGCGCCGATGGGATGCGGTCGGTGAAGGCGCTGAGTTGACAGCGGAGGACGCCGACCAGAGCAGTTCGCTGAAGGTCAGCGGCTCGTCCTGCACAATCGTCTACACGCTTCCGCCGCACAGCATGACTGCGCTGAAGCTGATAGGCAGGTAGTCCAGCGTGCATCCTAGTCCGCTCCTGTTCTGAAGCGAACGAGGACGCACGCACTCCCACGTCTCGTACTATTCGTACGCTATGGCCGACCGGTGAGCAATCCGCCGACAAAGGATCCGAATCCGAGCACCATGTCGCAGTGCGGGCAGGCGTACATTACTTCCTTCTTGAAGGTTCCGTAGACCTCGCGCTCCACCTCGTCGTCCTGAGTTTGCCTCTGAAGTGACTTAAGTGTGACATCTTCCTTGCAGTACGGGCATTTGGCCATTGTAGCACCTCTTTCGTAATAATCTGCTGTCACATTGTATGACACGCAATGGTGACCAGCGGTTGCATGAATTGTCAGAAGGCTGAACCGACATCCAAACATCGTGATATATGCGCACCCGCTAGAATCCACTGATCCGAACCATCGCACATCCACGGACTAACGGCACGGTGAGTTTGAGGAGATCGCCCTTCACGGTTGCGGTCAGTGTCACCGGCTGATCGCTGCCGGGATGGAACGCCTGAACGACCGGTTTCGGTGGCCACTTGGCGAGAGCGGACGGCTTGCGGATGGTCACCCGAGCATTCTCCGCCTTGCCGCCGAACACTACCGGAAGCGCATAGCCGCCGGGTACCGCAAACAGATTCGCCTTCGCGCCGCCTTCGACCTCGATCACGTGCGGTTCAAGCACCCACTTCTTACCGCGCATCAGGTCAAGCAGCGGGCCGTAGTCCAGATACCACTTGTCCAACTGCTCAGAAGGCCGGATGGTGTGATCGTTCCCTGGGAACGGCGCAGTCGGGTAGACGCCCAGGTAGAGATGCCGCTGGAAATACGTATCCGGGTCGCCTATGCCGCTAGCATCGTGCGCCCAGGATATCGCGGGCTTTCGGACGCAGAGGAATGCCTCGGCGTTCAGACACGGGGCGAGGTCGCCGAACTCGTGGTAAACGCCGTCCACTTCCTTCATCAGATCGAGCCGCGCAAGAAGCGGGTTCACGAAGATCACCTTGTCGTTTGCGTGCATGAGCGGACCCAGCCGGGCCATGGTGGACTTCCAGGATTCGGAAACCGCACGCAGCGGCTTGCCACGCCAAGAGACGCCGTCATCACCGTTTTGGCTGTACTGCCTGAGCCAGTCCATGCGGTCAATGCAGATGCCCGAGGAATACGGCAGTTTTTCGATGTGCCGCCTTGCCTGCGCCATCAGGAAATCCTGATAGCTCTTGACGCCGCAATCCATGATGATCGCGCCACCCCAAGAACCCAACTGCCGCCCGGATTCGCTGATGAGCACAGCGTCCTGGAGCGTGTTGGCGACGAACTGCTGGGGGTCTCGCCACATCTCTGAATCGCCCGGCTGCATCCGGGGACCAGGCGCGGAGCGCATCCCCGCCCCAAACTCGGTAACGTTGAAGTAGTTCAGTACGTAAAACCCATCTGCCCGCATCCTCCGCGAGTAGTCGCTCATCTGCGCGATGGAGGTCTCGGTATGCGCGGCGGTCCGTTGGCCACCCGAGTCGGCGTCGAACCTCGGCCACTTCTCGGTGTCGCTGCTAACCGGCGGCAGGAACATGCCGATGTACGGGAAATCAAAGCTGGCCTTCCAGTTTACGCGGAACGACATCTTCTTGAACTTGGCGACGTCCAAATCGCCCTCGTAGAAGGAGTAGGCCCCGCACCCGACGATCTGGTCCGCCCTCGGATTCGGCGGATTAAAGAACTGGGGATAGCGGTTGACCATCCACCCCAGGCCCGCTCGCCAGTCGCTCTTATGAGGCACGATGTCCGCCGCAAACCTGACAGTATGGGCGCTGCTGATGCGATGACTGAGACGTGTGAGCCTGATCGTTCCATCCCTGCCGGTGGTGAGCGCAGTCTCCAGATAGGTGTCCTCCGGGGAGAGGACAAGGCTCAGCCCGGCGTCGGTCGAGGGAATCAGGATCGAGGCGATGGGGATGGTTACCGCGTCGCCGCCGGTATAGTTACCCTGACCGGGAGGCGCCCCAATCCACATCCCTTTGTCAACAAAGGGTATCGCGACCAAGGGATCATGCCACCCAGTCCCCGATGTCTGCGGATCGTCCCATGCAGTCCAGAAGCGAGATTTGGTGGTCTCCGGCCAGCGGAGTTGGGTTATTATAGGCGTACTCCACGGAGCGCCTATCCCCAGGATTTCCATTTCCCAGCGGATGCTGGTCTTCGTCGGTATGAAGCGCTCGGTGATCGTGCATTTGTCTGCGGTACTGAGGCGGGTCAGGTTTCGCGTGAACTCCATCCCGCCGTTGGGAAGCTTTCGGACACTAACGTCCCCTTCCCTGCACTCCCGCAGTCGTGAGCTGCCGGTCATGGGGTACTCGGTCTTGCCCAGGACAACCGCGCAAATCTCCCCACGCGCCGAGAGTTTCAGCGTGATACCCGGTGCGCGGATGGAGCGCTTCGGCTTCGGGGCGATCTCGGGAACTCGCTTGGGGTTTCCGAACAGGACAGGATCGGCCCAGTCTGCATGGTCGCACTCTTGACCATCACCCGCGTCCTCTACCACAAGCCTCAACTCCGCGATGCCGTGGATCGGTACATCCACCCGTTTCGCAGGAGTGCCGATGCGCATGATGCCGCTGGAGAAAAGCTCTCTGCCATCGCCAAAGACCTTGAAGACAACCGTGGACGCGGTGTAGTCCTTCATCTCCGCGTCTACGCCGACCCACGCGGCGAAGCGGTCATACTGACCACCGAGGTCATAGACGACTTCGCTCGGAGCATGCGTCCCAAGTCCGTGCCGAAATGTGCGGTCACCGATTCGAATCGGGCCGCCCTGGACGCTCTTGCCCACCATGAGCTGACCCCATCCCTGAGAGGCCGTGACGGGCTGTAGGGCGTCGAGGTCGCCTGCATATGCGGAGATCGCGAGGAAACCCATGACTACGATCATCAGAGTCGAAGTGATGATTCTCATAGCGCTTTCACCTCCGCCTCACCCCCTTCGGGCAGCTTGAACCGCAGCGTGCCTCCGTCAAATCTGACGGACTTCGCCAGAGCCTCGGTCTGCTCAGGCGTGACATTGGTAAAGAAGACCACTACCCGGTGCGCCACCTCGTCGCCCGTCTTGAACTCGCGGTGCTTGTCCGAGAACGAGCCAGAGAGCAGATCGGCGTACACTGCCTGTGGGGTGTATCCCGTCGCTTGTATGTATGCCAGACCCGATCCGGCGCAGGATACGACGCCAAGTCTACCATCCACGTTCGCCCAGTTGCCTGATATGGGAACAACAGGCTGAGGCTTCTGCCAGTCGAAAGTGACGCTGCCGCCGTCGTAGCTGACTGTTCTCTTCCCGCCGGTGATTCTGTCATTCTCAATAGCGATTGGGGCTCCGATCTCACGCGACACGGCAACGTCCGAGAGCGCCGTCACCCGGTCCTGGTACACGACAGTACGGTCGCCGATGGATGTCAGCCTGATCGCCTGATTCAGCCGCCCACCGTTCGTAACGACCTCGCCTGACGTGTCGAATCCGTCAGGCGTGCGCCTCCACGTGTGTCGAGAGACGTTCCAGACAGCGTCCCCTGCGGGTACGAGTTCAATGGAGCCGACCAGCCCATTCCTGACCGGGACAGTGAAGAACGGATCGCCCAAGTCGCCGATGGGAGCAAGCACGCCCATCAGCCTGTACTTCCAGGAGAAAGAGAAGAACTTGCTTGATGTGCGGTGGACCAGGACGCCGACAGAACTGAAGGAGCGGACCGATGTTGCCGTGTCTTTCGATGCCTCCACCTTAGCAGGAGGACCGAAGAGCTTGTGCGCGAGGTAGCAGTAGGCGATCTGTTCCGCCTGAATGGCGTGCCTTGCAAACCCGGCCGGCGAGCCGGGAACTGCAAGGCTTCCGCCGCACCATTCCTGCCATTGCCGCAGGTATTGGAGATTGATCTGTTCCATGGCGGCGGCATTCGGGTCATGCATGAATGTCCCCAGCGACGCGAACAGGTTTGTCGGGGGGAGGCCGTGCTGTTCCCAGTCTATGCCCTGTGGGAACGCCGTCTCACCCCAGGGGAGCACAAAAGTCTCAAACATATGCCAAGTGTCCATGAGGTGGTGCCGGGCGGCTTCGGGAACCGGTTTCCCTGCGTAGACGTAGTGCATCGCCGATTCGGTCAGGAAGTACGAACTGCACTGCACATACGATAGGTGGAAGATGCCGTGATTCTCCAGCGTATAATCGGGGTGCAGGTTGGGGCCGAGTACCCACTTGTTCACCGGGCGGCCATCGGTTACGGTGGTGTCCTTCATGTCCCTCGGCGCCGAGAGCGTGTTCATCATGTATTCTAGCGCCTTCTCGTTCCATGCTGATGCGTGCGGGTTGGACGGAAACATGTTGGCGGTGACGGACAGGCAGATCAGCGTCCAGCCGTTCTCTTCTGCCTTCGTGTCGTTCCATCGGCCGGTAGGTATCGTGATGGACAGGAGCCGGTCGCACTCCGAGGCCATGACGCGCTCTATGCCCTTGCGCAGCGGCTGATCCACGTCGTCCCAGATAAGCCATGCTCCAAATGCAAATGCAGCAGCCCACATCGGCGACTGCCAACTCGCGCCCCACCGCTTGCCATCGGTGCATTTCTGCGTTCCCGTGGTGTGCGTGGCAACGACCCACCGCGCCGACTTTATTACCTCGGACTTCAGCGTTGTGCGCTCATCCTGGGTGAGGGCGTGCGAGTATCTGAGGAGAGCGGAATTGGCGACCATCATGTGCGAGATCGTGCGGATTCCCTGGTTCTCGCCGCTGGTCCCATTGCCCCAGTAACCCATCTGCGAATCGGACGAGTCATGCCAGTCGTGGGTCGAGCAGCGGCATGCGTCCCGGAGCATGGTCTCGTAGGTCGTCACGAGATCCGGCTCGGACATCGTGCGGATGTGATAGATATCGTCCGCGCGCACTACTGCGGAAATGAGGACTAGCGCAAGAAGCAGAGTCAGGTAGTTCATGTTCGGTTTCTCCATTTGTCAATATTACTCACATACAACCTGGATTACAGTGTAAGCACGGGCTTCATATTCCACTCCTGGCCCGGACCTCCGCCGATGGAGCGCACAACCGCGGACTCACCGACGAGAGCAAGCGCCTTGCCGGTCGCGGCGTTCTGCAGACGGAAGGAACCGCTGGACGCGCGGGTCAGCGTCCATCTCTGGTTCTTGTCAGCGCTGTCCCAGTTCTGAATCACCTGTTCGCCGGACGCCTCGAGCGCCAGACCGCTGTGGACCGCGATGATTCTGTAGTGGTTGCCGCCGAGGTGGTAGAGCCAGAACAGGCCGTTCAGCGTCTTGTCCGGCTTCCGCTCGACAAGCGACGCCCCAGGTGCGCCCTGGTTCGGCTTCTCGGCGTTCCGGATGCCCAGGTACTTACCGCCTCCGCTGCTCGCAATCCGGTATGCGCCGTCACGCAGCAGGCCCCCAGGCTCCACGGTTGGTTTGCCGGATGTCCACTGCCGCACACGGTCATAGAGCGCCGACGGGTTCAGCGCGCCGGTCTTGTCGCGTATCTGACGCCCGAGTTCGCAGTGCGCGGTATCGGAAACCGCCCATGTATTCCGCTCGGTGGGGTCGTCGTACGAACCGACGATGACGTACTCGGAATTGTTCTTCCTGGCGAGTGCGAAGTTGTAGTCCAGGTAAGCGATTGATTTCCGCCACATCGCGCCGTCGGCGGGGTTCCAACGCACCGCCGACGTTACGAACATCGAGTCGGTGGACGGCACACTTCCGACCCACGGCTCAAGCTGCCATCCCCACTTGTTGATGCCGGAATCCTCACCGGACGCCCACACAAGGCTGAACCTGAAGGCATATGGTCTGACGGTCTGCTGGTCTGACGGCCCCGCGCTCTGACTCCGGTTATTTGACCATTCGACCATTTGGCCATGCTGCATTCCGAGATAGGATCGGTACCATGACCGCACCGAGTAGCAGACTATCAGCGGTTTGCCCCGGTAGTGGAAGTAGGTCTCGTGGTTCGGCGCGTCCGGCCCGGCGAACTTATCCCACATGTCCTTGGCATGGCTCTCAAACTGGGCGGTGTTCCCGGTGCTGTTCTCCGCGACGCAAAACTTCATACCTTTTTTCGCGCACAGCGTCTGGATGAACTGGCATCGTCCGTCAAGCCAGCCCCAGCCGTTCGTCAGATCGGCTACGACCACCGTCACCCCGGCCTTCTTGATGCCGTCCAGATAAGCCTCGATCTGTGAGTTGTTCGACCAGTCCAAAGTCTTCCACTCGCCGTTGATCAGGTTCTTCGAGGCATCGGCGTTCCCGGCCTTCCACCACGCCTGATCGTGGCCGTACCAAACCATAATCCACGTGGCGTAAGTAGTAGCGCGGGCCTGTGCGCTCAGCATCAGCGCGAGCAGACAGCAGCAAAGCACGGTTTTGACGAAATGACTCATCTTACAAATCCTTTCCGTTCTAGGCTGCGGTCTGAGCGCGCAGTGATTCGGATATGGCAGGTTCGTGCCATTTGACTCTGGTGCATGGTCTTGTTCAGACCCAGTAACAATGCCGGGTACTTCGGACGGTGGAGGAATCATGTTCTAGCCAGTGTCGTGTATTACTCACCTTTCCCTTCCCTTTCCTTCTTCCGCCAATCCAGAATAAAGTTCGATTCACGGTGGTGTCCGTTTTGGCGCGCGAGGTGATCCGGAGTTTCACCTTCATTTGTGCCCGGATAGCTCTCTGCACCCGCCGTTAGGAGACTCTTGACATTAACCCACAGTCCGTTCAACGCTGCCAAATGGAGCGGGCGGTACCCACGTTCCAGTGTTCTAGCGTCTGCATCTGCTCCAGCGATCAGTAGAGCCTCAATGGCATCATACATCGGCCTCCTTACAGCATAATGGAGAGGCGTCCACCCGTTGTTGGCTTTTGCGTTTACGTTTGCTCCTGCCGCAATGAGGATCAGAGTACTCTTAGTTCCTCCCTCGTCGCATGTGCAGTGCAGCGGGGTCATCCCCTCATTGTTCACGGCCTCCATCGGAGCGCCTGCGTCCAGTAAGAGCCTCATAACATCTTCATTTCGGTTAGATGCAGCGATATGGAGAGGCGTATTGCCTAGTGATGACCTGACGTCTGTCGCGGCCCCGTGATCCAGAAGCGTTCTTACCACCTCAACCCGCCCATTAGTTACTGCAAAATCGAGCGCGTTCCAGATTGAGCCGAGATACTCGATGTCAGCGCCGGATTCGATAAGTAGTTGAACGATGGCCTCGTGTCCACTGCTAGCCGATCTTAGTAGCGCAACATTCCAATCATCTTGTTGCGTGCCTGCGCGAAGAAGTTGCCTCACGTCCTCGATATCACCGCTCTTGGCAGCTTGGATAAGGGACTCCCCGGCATCTCGCTTCTTTCCACATGCGGAGCAGTTGCAGCTGTCCCACTGATGAGCGCCTATTCGAGTGCTTCCGCAACGGGTACATTGCTCGCAATCCACACTCCAGTCGTGGCTCTCGTCTCGCACGACGCCGCAAGTGATGCACTTACAGCCATCCCACTCGTGGAAACCGGTTCGCGTCTTTCCGCAACGGACGCACTGGTCACAGTCCATGCTCCAGTCATGGCTCTCATCCCGAGTCACACGGCAAGCACTGCACTTGCAGCCCTGCCACTTGTGAAAGAGTCCGGTTCGAGTCTTTCCGCAACGGGCGCAGCGTCCACAATCCGTGCTCCAGTCATGGCTATCGTCTCGCATCAGCCCGCAAACACGGCACTTACAGCCTTCCCACCAGTGGGTGCCCTGACGCGTTATTCCGCATCGAGCGCACCGCTCACAGTTCTTATCCCAGTCGTGTTGCTTATCGCGAAGCTTTCCGCAACGCGCGCACTTCTCACAGTCCTTGCTCCAATCGTGACCCTCGTCGCGGGTTGTGCCGCAGGCAGAGCACTTGCAG
>JANYKG010000037.1 GCA_025358205.1 Armatimonadota bacterium | reverse complement strand
AGCTCCACGCCGTCCGCGCGCACGATGGTTACCCGGCAGCCGAGGTCGCTCCCTGCCTGCCTCGCCAGCGGGTGTACGGCATCCACGCCCTTCGACATGGCGGGGAGGCACATTCTGCCGACGAATCGGCCTTCCGACGCCAGTTCCGATCTCAGTGAAGTAGTGTAGTAGTTGTCCGTCCAGCGTGACAGGTAGAATCCGAGTGCCGCAATGGAAATGAGGACGCTGAGCAGATATGCGAGTGTGAACTTCCAGCGTATGCCGTGTGGTAGCTTCATGGTCTAATCACTCCGCGAACTTATACCCCAGGCCGCGCACCGTCAACACACGCAGCGGTGACGACGGGTCCGCTTCAACCTTCTCGCGCAGACGCCTGATATGTACGTCCACCGTTCCGGGGTCTATGTACTCGTCCTCGCCCCACACTCTGTCCAGCAGGACCGAACGCTCCAGCACGCGCCCGCGGTTTGCCATCAACAGATGAAGCAGGGCGAACTCCTTGGGCCGAAGCTCCACCTCCACGCCGTCAACGCTCACCGAATGACGGGCGAGATCAAGCTCGATTCCATTGGCGGTGAGTGCCTCCGACGTGCGAGTCTCGCGGTTCGACCGTCGAAGCGCGGCGCGTATGCGGGCGATCAGCTCCAGCATCCCGAACGGCTTGGTGATGTAGTCGTCCGCGCCCACCTCCAGGCCGACCACCTTGTCTATCTCGCGCGACTTGGCTGTGAGCATGAGCACGGGGATGTCCGACTCCTTGCGCATGCGGCGGCAGACTTCCAGGCCGTCAATGCCCGGAAGCATGACATCCAGCAGCACGAGGTCCGGCTTCTCGCTCCTCAGCATCGCCAGCGCCCCGTGTCCGTCAGCGGCGGAACAGACCTTGTAGCCCTCTTCGCGCAGGTTGTAGGCGATGGTCTCCGCGAGCGGCGCTTCATCTTCCACGATCAATATCTTGGGCATAGCACTCCCCCGCGCAATTATACCACGGAGTTCGGTGCGCGTCACGGAATTCATGCACGAGTTAAGCGGTTGTTAGCGCATATGTAAGGAACATGTCAGGAGATCAATACACCCCGTACGTTCGGGCTTCCAGAACCCCTGATGCAAGGGTCAGGGGTTCAAAGAGAAGTGGGCGAGACTAGCGGGCCAGGCGGAACCCGCTGTTGTCGAGGCCGCTGTGCGGGCCGAGGCTGGTGCGGGAAGCGCTCCGGTAGTAGTCGTCGACGTAGCTGAGCCAACTACCGCCCCGCAATACACGATAGCCGCCTCTTGATGGCCCTTTGGGATTTCGAGAAGGAGATGCCTTGTAGTAGTTCGCATCGAACCAGTCAGCGCACCACTCGGATACGTTACCTGCCATGTCCATGCAGCCATAAGGACTCGCACCGGCGGGACAACTGCCAACGGACGCCGTTGAAGCCAGACTAAGGTAGCCATTTGCGCACTTGTTTTTGTCCCACTTATTGCCCCAGGGATACGTTCTGCCGTCGGTTCCTCTCGCTGCTTTCTCCCACTCAGCCTCTGTCGGGAGCCTACCGCCTGCCCACTTGCAGTACGCCGCTGCATCATCCCAAGTCACATTCACTATCGGGTGGTTGTCTTTCCAACCCCATTCCGGGGCTTTCGGCATCTTCTTTCCGGTTGCCTTGCAGAACTTGCGATATTGGGCAACCGTCACTTCGTACTTTCCGATCTGGTAAGTATCGAGATACACAGCGTGAACCGGCTTCTCGTAAGCAAAGCCGACATTGCTGCCCATGATGAACTTGCCTGCCGCGATAGTGATCATCACCGAGCCATCCTTCGGATTGATCCTTGATGCCGCATAGGCATTTGAACAGAGCACAGCCAATACTGCAATTACCACGAGAATGCGATTCATAGTGTCACCCCTTGATGATATTCCAGCCGGGACAGCCCATTGTGGTTTTTGGCCGTACCGTTTACAGCCGATTCCCAAGCTTACTTGCTACAGTATACCCGGTATGCGTGTCAATGTCCTCTTTTTCAGTACACCCCATGCGTCCGCGCGGTTTCCACCATCGCGTGGATGTTTTCGAACGGCGTGTCACGGCCGCACTGGTCGCCGGTGGAGAGGATGAACCCGCCGCCCTCAGCCGCGTCGTCAATCGCCTTGCGTGAGGCCGCGCGGACCTCGTCCGGCGTGCCCTTCAGCATCACCTCGGTGGTGTGCAGGTTGCCCATCAGGCTGATCTTGCTGCCGAACTCGCGCTTCACCTGGGCCAGATCGCAGTCGCCCATCGGCGGTATCTCCAGCGGGTTGATCGAGTTCAGGTCGCTCTCCTCCGCGACCATCTTGACCAGCGAATACTCCGGCCCGCAGCAGTGAATCTGGCTGGGAACACCGGCGTCCTTGCATATGCGCGTGATCGCCTGAAGCGTCGGGAGTGCGAGGCGGCGGAAGATCGGCTCCGGGTTCGGGATCATGAAACCGGACATGCCGATCAGGATGAAGTCCGGCTTCAGCTCGACCAGCTTGCGCGTGTGGTTGGCCATCCATTCGCCCGACTTTTCGCATCGCTCGAGCACGGCGGACTCGTTGTCGAAATACTCATACATGGACTCAGGGTTCAGCCCCAGACCGGGGAGACTGACGGCTACGCCCACGACCCCCGCGTCGCCCATCAACTCGTTCGCGCGGTGAAACGCCTCCAGGCCCGGGTAGTTGTTGCGCGGCTCCACGTCCTCCCAGTCCTTGGGCGGATCGGATGAGAGGCCGACCTTTTCGGGTGGCACTCCGCCGGTGGGCGAATCGGCGATGTAGTAGACGGTGAGGTTATCCTGCCAGACCTCCTTGCCGTCAATCCTGGCGTGCATTCGGGTGTAGATCCGGTCAGGCGTGCGGTGAACAATCGCGCGTTTCCACTCCGGCCCGGCCAGACGAGCTTCTCTCTGATAATCAAGCTCGACCGGAACGGCAGGCTCCCACCCATCGAACCCGAAGAACTTGCACGCGTGGATGTAAGCCTCCCACAGCGGCGGGTCCTGATAGAGGTAGATGTCCCAAAACGGCTTACCCGTCAGCTTGCACGGCATCATGTTCGACATATCCGGCGCGACCGGAACCATGTCCGGTTGGCGGTTCAGCATCGCGGTTATCATTCGTTCTTTGGAAGTCATTGTGTACCTCTACCTAGTCAGTGTGTTGCGTCATTGTGTCAGGTCACAGATGAGAATGTCAAGCGTTATTATTCGTGGAGGATTCTCCATGTGCCATAGCAAACAGACACTTAGCAAATCGAATGCAAAGGCGCATTCATCCGGAGGGAATTATGTCCAAGTTAGCAATCAACGGCGGCGCAAAGGCTGCCGACTTCAAGTGGCCGGCGTGGCCGGTGTGGGACGATGCCGAGCGCAAGAACCTGAACGACGTGCTCGAATCGGGCAAGTGGTGGTTCGGCGAGCGAGTCCATGAGTTCGAAGAGAAGTTCGCGGCATTCCAAAAGGCCAAGTACGGCATCACCTGTACCAGCGGCACTACCGCGCTTGAGGTGGCGATGCTGGCACTGGGAATCGGCGCGGGCGACGAGGTAATCGTGCCGCCGTACACCTTCATGGCAACGGCCAGTGCGGTGCTGAAGGTGAACGCAGTCCCGATCTTTGCCGACATCGAGCCGGACACATTCTGCCTCGACCCCGATGACGTGGAAAAGAAGATCACCGATAAGACCAAGGCCATCATGCCGGTCCACTTCGCCGGGTTCGTGGCGGACATGGACAGGCTTGGTGAGATAGCCAAGAAGCATAACCTGTTCATCATTGAGGACGCGTGCCACTCATGGGGCAGCGAGTGGAAGGGCAAGGGCACCGGCGCTCTCGGCCACTGCGGAGTCTTCAGCTTCCAGATGTCCAAGAACATCACCAGCGGCGAGGGCGGCATCATCCTCACGGACGACGAGGATATTGCCGACAAGTGTCTGAGCTACACCAACTGCGGGCGAGGCAAGGGCAAACCGTGGTATCAGCACTTCGTGATGGGCAGCAACCTGCGCATGACCGAGCTTCAGGCGGCGATCCTGCTGGCCCAGCTCACCCGATTGGAGGCCCAGACCCTCAAACGCGAGAAGTCTGCTGCCATACTGAACGAGATGCTGGCGGACCTGCCGGGCATCATGATCGGCAAGATGGACTCGCGCATGACCCGTAGAAGCTGGCACATGTACTCCATCCGCGTAAAGCCCGAACTGGGCATCAGCCGCGAGCGGTTCATCGAAGCATGCGGGGCCGAGGGAGTGCCGATGAGCGCGGGATATCCCACTCCGCTTTACGAGAATCCGCTCTTCGAAATGGTGGGCGATGGCCCGGACCATTGCCCGGTAAGCTGCCCGTTCTACGCCAAGAAGGTGGACTATTCCAAGGTGAGCTGCCCGGTCTGCGAGGCGGTCTGCAAGGACACGATTTGGATCGTCCAGACGGTGCTGCTGGCGGACGAGGAAGCCATCCGCGGAATCGGCAACGCCATTCGTAAGGTGATTGAGAATGTAGACGAGTTGGCGTAGGGGCGCCCCTACACGTGGGGTTGGTATACGCAGAAACAAAGGAGTGCGTTCTATGTTCAGAACCATGGCAATCATCGCAGTCATCCTTGCAGTGGTGGGTTCCGCATATGCGGAGGCTCCCCTGGTCGTCCTCTCCGGCACGGACTTCAAGGGCGGCGCGGCGGAGGTCTTCGGCTCCGTGCAGAACGGAGAGGTCAACGTCAACTACGTCTATGCCAAGCCGACCGGGGCGCGCTCCACGATGCGGGCGGTGTTCGACTTGGCGCAGGCTCCACAGAGCAGTCTGTTCCTGCACGTCAAAGGGCGTGACTGCAATGTCGGACCGGTTTGTGCCGTGCGCATTGACCTCAACGGCCAGGCGCTGTTCGAGGGCAAGAACGACTTCTCCAAGACCGCTTGGCAGACACACAAGTTCGCTATCCCCGCCGGACTGCTGAAGGCCGGGCAGAACACCCTGACTATCTCGAATATCGAGACCGAAGGGCCGCTTGGCAACGTCCCCTGGTTCCAGGTCGCGCAGGCCGTCATCGCCGGCGAGACCTTCGTCATCACGCGCGATGTCACCAAGGACTTCTGGGTCACTCTGCCCAAGACCGTGCGCCCGTTCCCCGAGCCGCTGAAACCCGGAGAAAAGCCCGGGTTCGCCATGCGCGGCATGAAGGGCTGGCTGTGGCTGCCGGAGCAATACGTTTCCGAAATCCCGGTCATGGCCAAGTACAAGATGAACTTCCTGCAAAACTGCTACGGCAGCATGTGCGATATCGAGCACTGCGCGTTGGGTGACCCGAATATCAACCGCTGGTGGGAGGACCTACCGCCGACCAAGAAAGCAGCCTATGAGAACGTAGTGAAGCAGTGTCAGAAGAACGGCATCGAGTTCTGCTTCAGCATGAACCCGAATCTGTGGAGCAAGCGCGCCTTGGACTACAACTCCGCCAAGGATCTGGATGACCTCTATAAGCACTACGCTTGGATGCAGGGCCTCGGCGTTCACTGGTTCAACATCTCGCTGGACGACATCAGCAACGGCATTGATCCCGCCGGTCAGTCGAAGGTGGTCAATGAGATTTACCGACGACTGAAGGTGAAAGACCCGACCGCGCACATGATCTTCTGCCCGACTATCTACTGGGGCGACGGGATCTCCAAGGAGAGTGAGCGCAAGTACTTGGAGACGATTGCGACGGACCTCGACAAGGACATCTACCTGTTCTGGACGGGCGACTCGGTTGTCGGCCAGATCACCCGCAAGGCAGCGGAATCATACAAGCGGACAGCCGGACACAAGCTGTTCCTGTGGGACAACTACCCGGTGAACGACGGCCAGCAGACCATGCACCTTGGCCCCATCGCCAAGCGCGACGCGGACCTGTGCGAAGAGGTCTACGGCTACATGTCGAACCCCATGCACACCCAGACCGAGGCCAACCGTATGCCGGTGCTGACGTGCATGGACTATGCGTACAATCCATCGGCCTACGATCCTGAGCGGTCCATCGGCCAGGCGATCATGCACCTGGAGCCGACTCCTCAGGGCCGCGAAGTCCTGAAGGATTTGGTGGAGCTATACCCCGGCTTTATCATCTGCGGGCATGGAGGCACGGGGCAGAACGCGGTTAGGGATCAGTTCCTGCGAATCGTGTCATCGCCACACTCTAAGTACCTGGCCGAAGCGGATGTGCGGCATCTGGAGGATGTGCTGGCGCGGATGAACAAGGTGTTTTCGAAGCGCTATGGGCCGGAGAAACAGACGCTGAAGAACGACATCAAATTCGCGAAAGACATGCTGACCGCACGATACGGCGGGCAGTGAGATAAAAGGGGGCCTCCGATCACTAGACCGGAGGCCCTTCTCTTCACTATTTGCTGATTGCCGTTTATGATCTGTGGCGGCGTATCATACCCGCCAGACCAATCAGCCCGGCTCCGAGCGCCAGGAAACTGGCCGGCTCCGGCACTGACGAGTATTCATACCGCACAACAGCGCTGCCCTGTCCATAAAGCTTTGGGCCATCCACGTACAGAACTTCTTCACCCGGGGCCACGATAAAGCTTGGTGGATCGCCTGCATTTCCGCCGATCCCAAAAGATCCGGGGCCGGTGAAGAAGGACAGGTCAACCGGCAAGCTGTAGACGTGTGACGCTGTCGGCGCTGGGACCTGAGTCGTATTTATCACCACCGTCGCCCAGTCACCGGCGAGAGCGCCTGTCTTTGTGTCGGCGTTGGTTACCGTCGTAGGCCCCCAGCCCTGCACCGGATTGAAGACCATGTTCCAAGTCATACTAGCCGACCAGTTGATGGGATTTGCGGTGGGGTTGGTCAATTCCACGCTGGCCCACGAGCTGTTTGTAAAGGTAAGAGTTGCGGACGTCAACGTGCCAAGTGCGGTGTTGAACTTAGGCACGGAACCACTGAAAACGCCTGTCAAGTTCGTGCCGGACCACGATTCGGTATATGATGCAGCATGAACCGCGCCGGTTCCCAATATACCTACAAGGACAAGACAGAGCATAATTCGGATTGTACTTTTCACTTCGCCACGCTCGCTTTCGAAGGCGGTAATACTTTATATGCGTTCATGCACCGATTTGACGCACCATCGCCTACTGATACTGTACTGCAAGATTCATGCCATTCGCAATGGTCTCATCAAAACCCAGTATATCCTTCCGTGGTAAAGATTGTAGCGATAATGGCTTGACGGCGGAAAAATGGTTGACGCGAGGGTACAATGCGCTGTACCATTGATTAGTCAATTCGTCCATACCGGGAGGATACGCTATGGTACACCCAGCAGACTTGCTTCTCGCACCAATGCCGAAGAAGATCACGGCCAAAGAGGGTGCGTTCAATACGAACTGCCGAGGTTTCATCAGACTGGAAACCGATCATCCGCAGTTGCTCGTCGCGGCTGCCAAGAAGACCGGCTTGCAGTGGGAGATCACCGCGAGTCCCAAGGCCCCCAAGGAACTTGTCGGTCTTACCATAGTTCTGGATGCCTCCGCGGAGATTCAGCCGGACGGATATCGGTTGGATATTCACCAGCATGACATCAAGATCACCGCGTCCACACCGGCGGGCGCATACTACGGCGCGTGTACGCTCGCTCAGATCATCAGGCAGTCATCGGCGGACAAGGTGGAGCCGCACCTGCTGCCGTGCATCTCCATCACCGACGCGCCGGACTTCCCGGTCCGAGGCGTGATGCTGGACATCAGCCGTGACAAGGTGCCGACGATGGACACTCTGTACCATTTGGTCAACCTGCTCTCGGAATGGAAGATCAACCAGTTTCAGCTTTACACGGAACACACTTTTGAGTACCTGGCTCATCCGGCGGTTTGGTTGAATGCCAGTCCCATGACCGGCGAACAGATTATGCAGCTTGATGCTTACTGCCAGTCGCATTTCATAGAGTTGGTGCCGAATCAGAACTCCTTCGGCCACATGGAACGCTGGTTGAAGCTCCCGGAGTACAACTCCATGGCGGAAGCGCCCACGGGTTGCGACACCGTATGGGGCCACTTCGATCACCCGTTCAGCCTGCACCCGGCAGACAAGCACGTCATGCCGTTCCTGAACGGCCTCTACGACGAACTCCTGCCGCACTTCACGAGCGGTATGTTCAACGTCGGGCTGGACGAGACCGTTGACCTGGGACGCGGCAAGAGCGCCAAGGAGTGTGAGGCGAAGGGCGTCGGGCGAGTCTATCTGGACTTCCTGCTGAAGATATACGAGTCGGTCAAGTCACGCGGCAAGACCATGCAGTTCTGGGGCGACATCATCATCAAGCACCCGGAACTGATATCCGAACTGCCTAAGGACGCCATCGCGCTGGAGTGGGGCTATGAGGCTGACCATCCGTTCGAGGAGCACGCCGCGCAGTTCGGCGAGTCCGGCATCGAGTTCTACGTATGTCCCGGCACCTCAAGCTGGAACACCCTTGTGGGCCGCACAGACAACGCCGTGACCAACATCATGAATGCCGCGCGAAACGGACACAGCCGGGGCGCGGTGGGCCTGCTGAACACCGACTGGGGCGACAACGGGCATTGGCAGCCGCTCTCGGTCTCTTATCTGGGGTTCATGGCGGGCGCGATGTGCGCGTGGAACAGCAAGGCTGACCCGAGGAAATCCCTGAGCGACAACCTCTCAGTCAACGCTTTTCACGATCCCACGGGCAAGATGGGCTATGCGTTCCATGAGATCGGCAATATCTACCAGTGCTTCGCTAAGAAGACCTTCAACCAGTCCATTCCGTGGCAGGCGCTGTTCCGCGACTCCAAGGACCCCAAGTGGGCGGAGGGTCTGGAACTTAGCGAGTTCGAGGCGATGGAGACCAGACTGACTGAACTTGAAGAAGCGGCGGCGGGCAACGAGATGAACTGCGCCGATGGTCAGATCGTCAGCGAGGAGTGGGAGCAGTCGCTGGCCGTGCTCAGTCTGGCGGCGGAAGTGGGCAAGTGGCGGCTGGGCGGCCCGAAGCCGAAGCGATTGGCGGACATGGTGGAGCAGGTGCAGATGGATCATGAGTGCGTGTGGCTGATGCGCAACCGGCCCGGCGGCCTGGCGGACAGCGAGAAGAAGCTGAAAGTGGCGGAGTAGACGGGTTCGCAGCGTGACTGGTGGGTGGTCTGCCATGCCGGACAAACGGTTCACCGCGAACATCAAGGGAAGAGTCCAGGGTGTTGGGTTTCGCTATTTCGCCCAGGAGTCCGCACGGTCACTAGGCATCGTCGGCAGCGCGCGCAACACCTCTGACGGCGACGTGGAGGTAGTAGCAGAAGGCAACGAAGGCCTGCTCGCCCGGTTCCTCGGGCTCCTACGCCGCGGCCCCACCTCCGCCGTGGTCACCGACGTCACGGTAGTCTGGCAAGAACCCACCGGCGAGTACGTCTCTTTCTACGTAAGACATTAGACCAAGGAGCGAAGGCTGGTGGGCCCACCCGGATTCGAACCAGGAACCAACCGGTTATGAGCCGGTTGCTCTGCCGTTGAGCTATAGGCCCGCAAAGCTGCAGGACGCTTTGGGGAGCGCCCCTCGAACGCCCCAAGTATACCAAATCCCTCCCTCACAGTCAACCACTCATGGCTGAGGGTGGTCTGTTCGGATTTGCCATTCGCCCTTTAGCTTCTCGCCGCTGAAGACACTGCCGTCCATGGTGCGCAGGCCGCCGAAACTCGCTTCCTGCCACTCATCTGGGCACGCCGCGCCGATCTGCGGTTCACCGAAGTAGTCGCTCACAAAGGCATCGTTCAGCACCTGGAGATAAAGCCCGTGACTCGTGACGTAGAACGGGTGCTCAGGCCGACCGCTGGTTTCGTATATCTGAATCCAGTCCGGGTCAACGTACCTGCCCGGCAGCGATCGGCCAAGCTCGCCGAGCAGACCCTCCGCATCACCCATATGAGACGCCGCCAGCCAGTATGCCGCGAGAGTCCAGCCGTAGTACACGTTTTCCTTCACTCCGGCGCACAGGTCATAACGGCGCTCATATGCCCGCCGAACATGCGCATCGGGTTCTCCCATCGGCAGGAATATTAGCGGATTGAGCTGAACAGGATGCTTCTCCTTGCCAAGTTGGTCAACTCCAAGGGTTCCTTCGCACGTCGCGAGAAGACCGGTCCTTGCATCGAGGAGCCGTCCGAACGCCAAGCCGTCCTTCAGAATCGCACGCCACCTGTCGAAAGCAGGCTCATTTTCGCCGAGTTCCGCTGCCGCCGTGAGAGCGGTCTGGAGCGTGTACCGGGCGCTATACAGCGCACAGAGGTAGTTCTTGCCGTTGATGCCGCCCATCTCGTCCTGACCCGTGGACGGCTCTACCTGGATGCCCCATGTGCCGTCCATCTCGGGCTTGAGCAGCGATCCGAAGAACCGGGCGCTCTCACGGATCACGGGCCATGCGAACTTACGCGTCCACTGCGGGTCGCGCATGTGACGAGACGCCTCCCACGCCATGCGCACCGGGTACGCCGCGTTGTGCAGCTCGTATTGGAAGTAGTTCGGTGATCCGTCAAACAGCAGCTTGGAGTCCGGGCCGATGGGCGACTCCCAAGCCCAGTACGCGCCGTCAACGCCCCAGACGCGCTTCGTGAACTCCTGCATGTTCGACAGGCGGTCGCGGTAGAACTCCACCCATGACCGGGCGATGTCCAAATGCCCAAGCCGCAGGAGCGCGGGGTGGATGTATGATAGGTCCTGGGGGAAACCGAGCGGCCAGCAGTTTCCGGCCCACCCCATCGGCGGGGCGGGGGCGCGGACGTCCGGCGCATAGCTCGCGAGGACGTAGAAGAGCGACCTGGCCCACAGTGCCTGGTACTCGGGCGCGGGAACCTTGATATACCCATCGCCCCAACGACGATGCCACGCCTCCTGCGCTTCGGCAGCGTAGACTTGGGGGTCGCGGACGGAGTGCATATCCTCACACAGTTCGACGCGCCGATGGTGATTCGCGATGCCGATGAGGAGCAGGTGCCTGCCCTTCTTGCCAACAAAGCTGATGCTGATGCCTTCATCGCTCGGAGAGAGGCGCACGGCCCCCTCGGGTGAGACCGCCTTCAGCCCGACAACGCTGTCCGCGTTGCCGACACGCACACGTCCGAGCCACCAGTTGGCAGGCTCAAGCTCCAGTCCCTCTGCCGTGCCAGTGAGGTGCTGGTCGTACTGGGTATGGACATCAGTTTCCGGTGCAAGCAGGAGGTCGGGCATGCATGGGGTTTGCGCGCATTCGTAGCTGACCTCGACGGCGAGGAGATCACGGCGGTATGGGTGAAAGTAGCTGGTGAGCGAGACCCGAACGCCCGGCCAGGTCATCCGAGTGGTGAGTCGGCCATCGTACAGGTTCATCTCCTGGTGGTAATCCGTTGGAGGTGGTGGGGGTTCGCCGGCCCAGACGAGCCGCGCGACGGGCAGCCACGAGTCCATGCCCCACGCGCCGCGATGCCAGTGATCGGCGTGCATCAGGCGGGTGTTGCTCTGGCCCTCATTCTTACTACCTCGGAAGCCGTTGTTCATTAGCCCGAACGCATCGAAGCATGCGCCGCACCGGCCACTGCCGAGGTATAGGTTCAAATGCTCGTGCATGCGCGAGGGCCACTTGCTTCGAACAATATCTCCTGCCTGGATTGCTGATCTCATGCCGTTCCTCCAGGAAGGAGAATACCGTCTATCTGGGCAGAGTGTCAAGGACGCGTCTACTTGGGGTCTACACGAGTTCGCGGATGACGGCCACTTCACCGCAGTCCGGGAACTTCACGCAGTGGATGCACTCGTTCCAGACCTTCTGCGGGAGTTCGGCCTTATCAATGACCCGGAACTGCAGCCGCGCGAAGAAGTCGGGCTTGTAGGTGAGGGCAAAGACTCGGGTGATGCCCAGTAACCGCGCCTCGTCCAGACACTGCTCCACTAGCTTCCTGCCGTAGCCCTGACCCTGAAGTGACTCATCAACGGTCAGCGCCTTCACCTCGGCCAGATCGCCCCAGTTCACGTGAAGCGCACAGGTGCCAAGGACTTGGCCGTCATCGTCCAGTATCAGAAAATCACGGAGGTCCTCGTAAAGCTGGTTCAGCGACCGGGGCAGCAGCTCGCCCTTATCGGCAAACGAGTTGACCATCTTCTGCATGGCCGGTACATCGTGGATTGTGGCTTTTCTGATTAGCATGATTTCCTCTAGGATCGGGATGATGAGTGATGAGTGATACGTGACCGGATATTCTTACGCAATATGCGATTCGCAGTACGTATTTCGTATTCCGTATTGCGTACTCACCCTCTCACCTCTATAGTCTGTGCTCCCCGGACCGCTAAGCATCAGCGGGCATCGGCTACCCGCTGGACTTCCGCGATAAGCTCGTCAACCATCGCTTCTGCGGTAACCTTTCGGACCGCCTTACCGTGCGCGAAGATCACCCCGCCGTCCTGCGCGCCTGCCACTCCCACGTCGGCGTCCTTCGCCTCGCCGGGGCCGTTCACCACGCAACCCATGACGGCAATGCGCAATGGCGGCAACGTATCAATCGCGCTC
Organism: Armatimonadota bacterium; assembly: GCA_025358205.1. Lineage (GTDB taxonomy): Bacteria > Armatimonadota > UBA5829 > DTJY01 > DTJY01 > JANYKG01. Next base: position 15,541 of record JANYKG010000037.1, on the reverse strand, counting down.
AGTCGCCGCTCTACCTCTATAGCAATACTCTCAAGGTCCAGCTTGCACCGCGCACAGGTAGGGCACGAGATGATAGTAAAGCCCCGCTCCAGCATGTCAAGCGATTTCAGTATCTCAATGCCGACGCCGATCTCTTCCACCGGAGCGGCCGTGAGCGAAACCCTCAGCGTGTCCCCTATACCTTCGGCCAACAGCGCGCCGATTCCTACCGCCGAGCGAATCGTCCCCTGCCTGAGCAGCCCTGCCTCGGTCACGCCGAGGTGCAGCGGATAGTCGGTCTGCTGCGCCATCAGCCTGTATGCATCTATGATAGTGGTTACGTCGAACGATTTCAGCGAGATCACGATGTCGCGGAAACCTCTAGACTCCAGCAGTTCCGCCTCGTCCAGGCCGCTCTGCACCAGCGCTTCAGGGGTGGGTTTTCCGTACCGTTCGCGGTCAATGGAGCCGGAGTTCACACCGATGCGGATGGGGATGCCCTTCTCACCGGCCTTATCCGCAATGAGCTTGATCTTCTCTGGGTCGCGAATATTGCCCGGGTTCAGCCGCAGCTTATGTACGCCCTGGCTGATAGCCTCCAAGGCGAGGGTGTGATCGAAGTGGATGTCGGCAACAAGCGGGATGCTGATGCCGTCCATGATGCCGCGAAGAGCCTGTGCGGACGGAAGATCGGGGACACTGACACGAACGATATCGCACCCGGCCGCCTCCAGCCCGCGAATCTGCTCGATGGTCGCCTCCGTATCGGAGGTCTGCGTATTGGTCATGGACTGAATGGAGACCGGCGCGCCTCCGCCGATCAGCGCTTCGCCCACGCGCACCTGTCTGCTTATCCGACGCTGCATGCCGCCCTCTATCTGAAATACTTGTTGGCCGCCAGCTTGGTGAGATCCATGTACATGATGACCGTGAAGAGCACAGCAATCATGGTCCAGCCTATGCGCTGAGACATTTCCATTGTGCGCGGAGAAAACCTGCGCCGTCGTATCGCCTCGATCAGGATGAGCAGCATCTGCCCGCCGTCCACGACCGGAATGGGGATCATGTTTACTATCGCCAGGCTGAGGCTCAGCACGCCCATCAACTGCATATATCCATAAGGTCCGCGCTTCACGCTGCTCAGCGTGGCGTCGGCGATGGCTATGGGGCCGCCAACATTATCCTTGACTTCGCGGCTGAAAAGCACGTGGAACGTGGTCTTCACAAACGTGATGGTCGCAGCGTTGCCGAATCGCACGGATTCCCTGAATCCTATTCGCTCCAGCCTCTGCGCCGGCACGAACCCCACCAGCCCCACCATCTTGCCGTCTTCCATCTTGGTGGCCCTCGGGGTGGCCTTCATCGTCATCGGTCGCCCGTCGCGGTTGACCGATATGACCAGCGACTTACCCGGGCTGGCGTGTACAATCTCCAGCATCTTCTTGCCGGACGTGATCTTCACACCGTTTATGCCCGTGATGATGTCGCCGGACTTGAACCCGACTTGCTCTGCGATGCTGTTCGGCACTACCACATCCACCTTGTTCATCACATCGCCGGTGATGGGCAGCCCCAGCGTGAACCCCATCATGCAGAATATGAAGTATGCGAGCAGGAAGCTCATGGCCGGGCCGGAGAAGAACACGAGGAAGCGCTGGTACCACGGCTTCGTCAGGAACCCGTCCGCCACGTTTTCCTCGCCTGGCTCCATGCCTGCCAGCCTGACAAAGCCGCCCATGGGAACGGCGTACATAGTGTATTCAGTATCGCCGCGCTTGAAGAAGCGGAGTACGCGCGGGCCGAACGGCAGACCGAAGGCGAACTCGCTCACCTTGACCTTCAGCAGCTTCGCCGTTACAAAGTGCCCCCATTCGTGCGCCATTATGAGTGTGCCCAGCAGCACTATCAGCGCTACTGCGGTAATAAGTACGTCAGCCAATTCCATCCTCCACTAATCTGGTCGCGGTCAACCTGGCCCATTTGTCAGCTTCCAGTATGCCAGTCAGTTCAGGTTCAGCGACCGGCGAGTACATGTGCATGACCCGCCTGACTGTGCGCTGAATGTCCAGAAACCCTGTCTTTCCGTCGAGAAACGCCCAGACCGCGATCTCGTTCGCGGCGTTCAACACCGCCGGCATCGTTCCACCGCTCGCCAGCGCCATGTACGCCAACTCCAGCCCCGGATACCTCTCCGCGTCCGGCTTAGCGAAGGTCAACGCGCTCTGCTGCGTGATGTCCAGCCTCGGAAGCTCGGTATGCACGCGCTCCGGGTAGAGCAGCGCGTACTGTATCGGCACCCGCATGTCCGGCACGCCCAACTGCGCGATCACGGAACCGTCTTCAAACTCCACCATGGAGTGAACTATGCTCTGCGGGTGGATGACAACTTCGATCTGAGATATATCTACCCCAAAAAGCCAGTGCGCCTCTATTACTTCAAGCGCTTTGTTCATCAGGGTAGCCGAATCTATGGTTATCTTGCGGCCCATCGTCCACGTGGGATGCGCCAACGCCTCGTCCACGGTGGCATTCTCAAGCTCATCAACGGGTCGGTTCTTGAACGATCCGCCGGATGCGGTAAGCAGCAGCCTGCGGATACTGCCCCGGTTCTCGCCCTGTAGACACTGGAAAATCGCCGAGTGCTCGCTGTCTATGGGAAGAAGGCGCACGCCCTTTTCGCGAACCATGCGGCTGACTATGCCGCCCGCCGCGACCAGCGCCTCTTTGCTGGCGAGTGCGATCTCCTTGCCCGCCTCGATGGCTGCGATGGTGGGCGCAAGTCCTACTGTGCCCGCGACTGCCACTACCGTAGTATCGGCATCATCGGCTGTGGCGCAGAGTCTCAAACCTTCGTCACCGCATACTATTTTTAGACCGCTGACATCGCCCAGCAGTTCCCTGAGTTTTGCCGCATCTTTTTCGCTGCCTATGGACACGAGCGACGGCTTATACTCCCGCACCTGCTCGGCCAAAAGCTCCACGTTCCTGTGCGCCGCCATGCTGACGACCTTGAGCCTCTCAGGCAGCCGCGACACAACATCCAGCGCCTGAGTTCCGATCGAACCTGTCGACCCGAGCAATGCGATTCTCTTACTCTTACTCATACTCATACTCTCTTCCCAAGTCTTCGACAAAGACGAGGAACGAGAACAGTTATTTGACCACCCGGCCGAACTTGCGCGTGCGGCCCTGGTACTCCGATATCGCCTTCACCATCTCCGCAGGCGTGAACTCCGGCCAGAGAGTGGGCGTTACCCAGAACTCCGTGTACGCTATCTGCCACAGCAAGAAATTGCTGACTCGCATCTCGTTTGCGGTTCGGATGAGCAGGTCGGGGTCCGGCAGCCCGGCGGTGTAGAGCAGCCCCGAGAAGTATTCCTCTGTGATCTCCTCCGCGCTGATCTCCCCAGCCTGCACCCGCTGACACGACTCACGTACCGCGCCAAGTATCTCCGCGCGGCTCCCGTAGTTCATCGCCAGGTTCAGCACCAGCCCGGTGTTCTTCGCTGTCGCCTGGATATTGGTGTTCAGCGCGTCCTGAAGCGACTCCGGCATGCCCGGGATGTGGCCGGATATGCGGAAGACCACATTGTTCTCCATGCACATGGGCAGCTCGTCGCGCGTCGCCTGCTCGTACAGCTCCATGAGCTTGTTCGCCTCGTCACCGCGGCTCCAGTTCTCGGTTGAGAAAGTGTAGAGAGTGAGAGCGCCCACTCCGATGTCGGAGGCTGCGCGGACGATGTCGCGGGTGACCTGATAGCCCTGCACGTGGCCCAGCGCGCGCGGAAGCCCCTGTGCGGTGGCCCATCTGCCGTTGCCGTCCATGATGATGGCTATGTGGCGCGGAATCCTCTCAGGGTCAATCTCCACGCCCGCTTCCTGCGCAAGTCGTTCAAGTTCGTTCACAGAGCGTCTCCGGCGAATCAGCGAAACCCCCCTCAGCCTGAATGCAGACGAAGGGGGGCGCTACTGAAATACCAAATTCCAACAGCCAAATTCCAACAGCCAAGAAACAAGTCCAGGGCTAGACTTCCATCAGTTCGGCTTCTTTTGCCTTAGTGAGCTTGTCTATCTGCTCGGTGTACTTATCCGTTATCTTCTGCATCTGCTCCTGGCCGCGCTTTACATCGTCTTCTGAGACATCGCCGGCCTTCTCCATCTGCTTCATATGCTCGTTGGCATCCCGGCGCACGTTTCGCACGGCCACACGGTGCTCTTCCGCCTTCTTGTGGAGCTGTTTGATGAACTCCTTGCGCCGCTCTTCAGTGAGTGTGGGGATGTTCAGCCGCACCACATGGCCGTCGCTCATCGGCGTCAGGCCGAGGTCCGATTTCTGGATGGCGCGCTCGATATGCGGGACAGCCGTCTTGTCCCACGGGGCGATGACAATGAGCCTTGGCTCGGGAACGGATATCGCCGCAAGCTGGTTCACCGGCATTGAGGAGCCATAGAAGTCCACAATAAGACCGTCCAGAAGCGCCGGGTTTGCGCGCCCCGTCCGAATGCCCTGAAAATCGTGCTGGGCGACATCCACAGCTTTTGTCATTCTGCGTTCGGCATCGCTTACTACATCAGAGATCATTTTCGTCCCTCCCGACATAAGTGCCTATCGTTTCGCCCATCGCGGCCCGTTTGATGGCGTTGGGTTCCAGCGCATTGAAGACCACTATGGGCATATTGTTCTCTTTGGCCTGCGTGAATGCGGTCAGATCCATCACTCTGAGACCGAGTGCGATGGCTTCGGAATAGGTGATTGACTCAAACTTGACTGCATCCGCATGCTTCTTGGGGTCTTTATCGTACACGCCGTCAACGTTGGTAGCTTTCAGGACGGCATCGGCGTGAATCTCAAGCGCTCTGAGAACGGCGGCGGTATCGGTGCTGAAATAGGGGTTGCCGGTTCCCGCTCCAAGTATCACCACACGCTCTTTTTCCAGGTGGCGGATGGCGCGGCGGCGGATGAAAGGCTCCGCTATGGCCTTCATCTCGAGCGCGGTCTGTACGCGAGTGGTCACGCCCTTCTTCTCCAGCGCATTCTGAAGCGCCAGGCAGTTGATGACCGTGCCCAGCATGCCCATGTAGTCCGCGCTGGCTCGGTCTATCCCCGCCTTGGAGGCTTCGCTCCCGCGAATGATATTGCCACCGCCCACAATAACGGCTACTTCAATCCCCGCGTCCTGCACATCCTTGATTTCGCCTGCCAGTCGGTCAACCGTGGCGGCGTCTATGCCAAAGGGCTGTCCCCCGGCCAATGCTTCTCCGCTGAGCTTCAGTAGAATTCTGTTCCATTTGGGTCGTTCGGGTGTCATGCTACCTGCCTGATTAAGATATTTGAGAATATGTTATGCAGAAGAGGGCGGAGTTCCTGCAAGATCATGCATCATCCCATTAAGGAAGTATGCAAATCCGGCCAAAAACTTCGCCCTCTTTGTTGTTTGGTTGTCTCACCCGCGTTCTTCACAGAAGCTGCGAATAACATTCACTAGCCCTGCGCGATGCCGGCTAGCACTCTTCGCCGACGCGGAAGCGCACGTACCTGCGCAGCGCGAGCTTCTCGCCGAGTTTGGCGGCCTTCTCGCGGATCACGTCGCCGATGCTCTGATCTTCGTTCTTCACGAACGGCTGCTCCATCAGGCAGACCTGCGTGAAGTACTTCTCCATGCGGCCTTCCACGATCTTCGCAACAGCCGCCTCAGGCTTGCCCTGGTTCAGCGCCCACTGGCGGTTGATCACGGCTTCCTGGTCCAGCTTATCCTGCGGCACTTCTTCACGACAGATGAACTCGGGCTGACTCCATGCAATCTGCATCGCTATGTCGCGCGCCAATTCCTGGAAATCGTCCGTCTTCGCCACGAAGTCGGTCTCACAGTTCATCTCAACCATGACGCCGATCTTGCTGCCGGTGTGGATGTACACTGCGATGGTGCCTTCGCTGGCTATTTTCGACTCACGCTTTTGGAGCACAGCCGCGCCCTTCTCTCGAAGAAGGTTGATGGCCTTGTCCATATCGCCTTCGCACTCCTGCAACGCTTTCTTGCAGTCCATCATGCCGGCGCCGGTCTTTTCTCTAAGTTCTTTTACTGTTTCTGCGGTAACAGCCATTGTCCTACTTTTCCTCCTCGATCTCAGCCTCGTCCTCGACGATGTCCTCGGATGCCATCACGAGATCCTCATCGGCGATGACATCGGGCTTGACCTCGATCTCTTCCTCTTCTACTACTTCTTCACCCTCGGTCTCTACTTGGCGAACTTCGCAGATAGCTTCGGCGATCTTGCCGGTGATCAGCTTGATCGCGCGAATTGCGTCGTCGTTGCCGGGGATCGGGAAGTCCACCTCGTCCGGGTCGCAGTTCGTATCAACGATGGCGACAACCGGGATGCCCAGCTTTCGGGCTTCGGCGAGGGCGATGCGTTCTTTTTTCAGGTCAACGATGTAGATCAGGCCGGGGAGCTTGGGCATGGTTTTGATGCCGCCCAGATACCGCTCCAGCTTCTCCATCTCGTCGCGAAGCCCGGCCGTCTCTTTCTTGGTCAGAACCTCGAATATCCCGTCCTTCTCCATCTTGACCAACTCGTTAAGTCTGGTGATGCGGGTCTTAATGGTTTGATAGTTGGTGAGCATGCCGCCGAGCCATCGCTCGTTTACCCAGTACATGCCGCACTGCTTGGCTGACTCCACGATGGCTTCCTGAGCCTGCTTCTTGGTGCCGACGAACAGAACGAGGTCACCTCTGACTACGGCGTCCTGAACCTGCTGTCTGGCATCTTCGAAGAGCTTGAGGGTCTGGTGGAGGTCAATGATGTAGATTCCGTTTCGGCCCCCGTAGATGTAGCGCTTCATCTTGGGATTCCACTTACGCGTCTGGTGGCCGAAATGAACTCCTGCTTCGAGGAGTTCCTTCATGGTCATAGAACTCAATTGTCTGACTCCCTTCGGTTTTTAGCCTCCCCTCTCTTCAATCTCCGTTCCGACCTGTGTTCGGCTTCCGGCTCATAAACCATGAACCATCAACCATCTTTGCCAGGCACCCGGAACGGAGTCCGAGAGGGTGTGTACTTTCCGTGATCCGCATACGCGAACCCGGACTTTGAAGTATATCACACCCCGCCTGGAAAATCAAGGTTTTTGCTCACAGGGGTGGTATTTCAGAAAGTGGAAAGATGCATCAAACCGCACGTGCCGCCTTCTCTATTTGGGCCAGTTCACCGCCCAGTAGGGCTGTACGGACTAGCAAGATGGATCCTGACCCCTCGCTCTGTCCATACCGAAAATGGGCTTACTGACCGCGGGCGACGCGGAGGCGGTTCATGGCGCGAAGGAGCGAGACTTGGGCGCGGGTGTGATCTACACCTTCTGATTTGCGGAGGCGGTCCTGAGCGCGCTGGACGGACTGCTGCGCTCGGTCAACGTCTATTTCGTGGCCGAACTCCGCTGTATCCGCGAGGATGCGGACTGCGTTCTCTGAGACCTGCATGAACCCGCCGGCAGTAGCGATGTGCTGTTCCTGGCCCTGCGCGTCAGTGACGCTGATCTCGCCAATCGTAAGCTCGGCCATAAGCGGGGCGTGGTCCGCCAATATACCGACGTAGCCGTGTATGCCGGGAGCGACCAGCGAACTGACGCTCTCGGAATATACCACCCGCTCAGGTGTCACGATCTCCAGTTTGAAGGTCTTCGCCATATCTAGCCCGCTGCCGCCTTCATCTGTTCGGCCTTCTCAAGCACGTCCTCGATACCGCCAACCATGTAGAACGCCTGCTCCGGCAGATCATCATGCTTGCCTTCTATGATCTCCTTGAAGCCGCGAACCGTGTCTTTGATGGCCACAAACTTGCCCGGAATACCGGTGAACTGCTCCCCCACGAAGAACGGCTGAGACAGGAAGAGCTGAATCTTCCTCGCACGAGCGACAGTCAGCTTGTCTTCGTCTGAGAGCTCGTCAATTCCCAAAATCGCGATGATGTCCTGCAGTTCGCGGTATCTCTGCAGAGTGGCTTGCACCTCTCTGGCTACACCATAGTGCTCTTCGCCCACGATCCTTGGATCCAGAATTCGCGAAGTGGAGACCAGCGGATCAACCGCCGGGTAGATGCCCATCTCCACTATGCGGCGTTCGAGATAGGTCGTGGCGTCCAGGTGCGTGAACGTAGTGGCAGGCGCCGGGTCGGTCGGGTCGTCCGCCGGGACGTAGATCGCCTGAATGGAGGTGACAGACCCCTTCTGCGTGGAGGTAATCCGCTCCTCAAGCGCGCCAAGGTCGGTTGCCAGGGTCGGCTGGTATCCTACGGCGGATGGCATGCGGCCGAGCAGCGCCGAGACTTCCGAGCCGGCTTGGATGAATCGGAAAATGTTGTCCACGAAGAGGAGCACGTCCTGACCAAGCTCGTCACGGAAGTATTCCGCCATGCTGAGTGCGGAGAGCGCCACGCGGAAGCGCGCGCCCGGCGGCTCGTTCATCTGACCGAAGACCATGCAGGTCTTCGCGATGACTCCGCTCTCCTTCATCTCCCGCCACAGGTCGTTTCCTTCACGGGTTCGCTCGCCGACGCCCGCGAAAACGGACACGCCGCCGTGCTCTGTGGCGATGTTTCTGATAAGCTCCTGGATGAGAACGGTTTTACCGACGCCCGCGCCGCCGAACAGACCGATCTTTCCGCCCTTGGCATACGGGCAGAGGAGGTCAACGACCTTCAGGCCTGTCTCGAACAGTTCGCTCTGGGTGCTCTGATCCTCAAAGGAGGGGACTGGGCGGTGGATTGGGTACCGCTGCTTCACATCCACGGGGCCGAGCTTGTCAACCGGCTCGCCGAGGAGGTTGAACACGCGACCGAGGGTCTCTTCGCCAACCGGGACTGTGATCGGGCCGCCGGTATCCACGGCCTTCATGCCGCGCACCATGCCGTCCGTGCTGGACATGGCGAGACAGCGCACGATGTCGTTACCCAGCATCTGGGCGACCTCTACGACAAGCTGCTTGTCCGGCGCAACCTCTATGTGAATCGAGCTTTGAATCTCAGGCAGGCCTTCCGGCGGGAACTTGCAGTCCACAACCGGGCCAACTATCGCGACAACCTCTCCAACTGCCATGTGACTATCCTCCAAAACTGATAAGTGACGAGTGATACGTGACCTGAAACAGGGAGTGAGAGCGAACCTCGGCGCCTGGTTCACTCATCACTCAACACTCATCACGCAAGCGCATTCGCACCGCCGACGATCTCCGCGATCTCTTTGGTGATGGCGGCCTGGCGTATGCGGTTATAATCCAACGTCAATCTGTCTATCATCTCCCCGGCGCTGTCCGTGGCCGAGGTCATTGCGGTCATACGCGCGCCGTGCTCGCTGGCCAGCGACTCCAGCAGCGCCCGGTAGACCTGCGTATCAACGTATCTGGGCAGCAGCGACCCAAGCAACTCGGTCGGCTGAGGCTCGAAAATGTAGTCCTCACTGCCGGGGTCCAGCTCCGCTTCGGGCGGCGTGGCGGGCAGTATGACCAGATCGGTCACTTGCTGCCTCATCGCGCTGAAGAACTTGGTGTAGACCACATGCACGAGATCAACCTGTTTGCTCTCGAAAAGGGTCCGCAGGGTCTTGCTTATCTGCCGCGCCTCGGTCAGCCCGACCTCAGACGACGGCATCGGATAGCTCTCGACGAGGGAGTAGCCCGCGCGCTCGAAGAAGGCGCGGCACTTCTTGCCGACCGCGACCATCTTCACATGCTCTGGGCCGTAGGGTTTGACGATCTCCGTGACCTTGCGGGTAACGTTTGTGTTGTAGCTGCCGGCCATGCCTCGGTCAGAAGTGATCACCAGCACGCCGATGTTCACCGTCTCGCGTACTTCAAGCAGCGGATGCTCCACGCTCGCGCCAACCGATGCCAGGCGGCGCATGATGGCGAGCATCTCGTCCGCATAAGGCCGAGCTGCCGTGGCTCTGGACTGGGCGCGCTGCAACCGGGCAACTGCCACCATCTTGAGCGCCTTCGTTATCTGTTGTATGTTCCGAACGGTCTTTATCCGCCGTCGGATATCACGAATACTAGCCATGAAACCCCTCTAGGGGAAAATTCGAAATTCGAAATCCGAAATTCGAAACCGGAAACCCGGGAACGAAAATCCGAAATTCGAAGCACGCAACACGAAACCTGGAAACGACAGACAGAAAATCCGAAACCCGAAGCACGAAACAAATCAGAAAAGGCAAACGGGAAACCGATCAAACAAAGGCGTCAGATCCGGGCGTTTTCCCATTGCCCCGTTTCCCTTTTGCCATTGTTTCGTATTTCGAATTTCGTGCTTCGTGCTTTCCCTTATGCCTTCTGTTGCGCCTTGAACTCGGCGATTGCCTTCTTCAGCAGATCTTCCGTCGCCTCGCTCAAAACCTTGGATGTCCTGATCTGCACGCCCACGTCGCCGTAGTTCTTCGCCATGAACGCATGGAAGTCCAACTCCCACTGCTTCACCTTGTCCAGCGGCACGTCATCAAGGTGGCCGGAGTTCGCGGCGTAGATGATCATAACCTGCTGTTCTACGGGCATCGGCTGGAACTGCGGCTGCTTGAGAACCTCGGTCAGCCTCGCGCCCCGATCGAGCTGCTGCTGCGTGGACTTATCCAGGTCGGTCGCGAACTGAGCAAACGCCAGGACTTCGCGGTACCGGGCGAGGTCAATCCTCAGACGTCCGGCGATCTGCTTCATAGCCTTGATCTGCGCGTTGCCGCCGACGCGGGAGACGGATACGCCGACGTTGATGGCCGGGCGAACACCGGAATAGAACAGGTCGCCCTCCAGGAATATCTGGCCGTCCGTGATTGAAATGACGTTTGTCGGGATGTACGCCGAGATGTCGCCCGCCTGGGTCTCGATGACCGGAATGGCCGTGAGCGATCCGCCGCCAAGCTCGTCATTCAGTTTGGCCGCGCGCTCGAGCAAGCGTGAATGCAGGTAGAAAACGTCGCCGGGATACGCCTCGCGTCCAGGCGGACGCCTGAGCAGGAGGGATATTTGCCTGTATGCCTGCGCGTGCTTCGACAGGTCATCGTAGAAGACCACGCAGTGCTTGCCGTTGTTGCGGAAGTACTCGCCCATGGAGCAGCCCGCGTAAGGCGCAAGGTACTGCAGAGGAGCAGGGTCGCTGGCCGCCGCGCTGACTATGGTCGTATACTCCATTGCGCCCGCTTCTTCCAGGGCCTTGACCACCTGCGCAACGGTGGACAGCTTCTGCCCAACCGCCACGTAGATGCAGAATACGTCCGTGTCCTTCTGGTTGATGATTGTGTCAATAATGATTGCGGTCTTGCCGGTTTGACGGTCGCCGATGATCAGCTCTCTCTGTCCGCGTCCGATGGGGATCATGCTGTCTACGGCCTTCAGTCCGGTCTGGAGCGGCTCCTTCACAGGCTGGCGGTCAACCACGCCGGGCGCTCCGCTTTCCACGGTGGAATACTCGGTCGCGACGATGGGGCCTTTGCCGTCCATGGGCCTGCCGAGGGCGTCTACCACGCGGCCAACCAGCGCCTCGCCGACGGGGACCGAGACGATTTTGCCGGTTCGCTTGGCGGTGTCGCCTTCCTTGATCTCAACGTCCGAGCCGAGGATGATGCAGCCGACGTTGTCCTCTTCAAGGTTGAAGACCATGCCGAAGACGCCGCTGGGGAACTCGATTAGCTCTCCTGCCATGGCATCGCGAAGCCCGTACAGCCGCGCAATGCCGTCGCCGACCTGCAGCACCGTGCCGACGCCTACGTCCTGAAGCTCCTTAGTGTATGCCTTTAGCTCTTGCTCCAGGATTGATGTTACTTCCTCAGGCCTGATTTTTGTCGCCATAGATTTCTCCACGCTTCCAGAATCCCAGATCTCAAATCTGAGATTTCAAATTTCCAGGGTTCCCATTCCGCATTCCGCCCTTCGACAAGCTCAGGACAGGCACTCCGAAATCCGCACTCCGCATTCCGCACTGGGACTATTCTCTTCCCAGCAGCTTCTCTCGAAGCGATGCCAGGTTGCCCTTTATACTGCCGTCCGTCACCGTGTCGCCGATCTGGACGACCAAGCCGCCCACCAGATCAGGCTCTTCCGCCAGCGCCAGGCGCACGGTCTTGCCGGTCGCTCTGCTCAGCTTTTCGGTCAGCTTCGCCTTCTCGTCATCAGTCAGTGCCACCGCTGATGTGACATTGACGATGCAGACGTTCCGAAAATCGTTCGCCAGACGGACGTACTCCGTCTCCACTTCCGGCAGGATGCTCTCACGCCGCTTGTCCACCACCAGCCGCAAAAAATGCAGGGTGATGTCTTGGACCTTGCCCTTGAACACGCTTTCGGCGATGCTCTTCTTTCGGGCAGCCGGGATGAGCGGATGAGTAAGCGTTTCTTCGAGACGCGGCACTTCGCCAAGCGACCAGGTTATCATGCCCAGATCGCTCTCAACGGCATCCACCGCGTTCGCCTCCCGCGCCGCCGCGAAAAGCGCACCGGCGTATCTGAGCGCCAATGCTGAAAGTCTCATTCCGCCACGCCTATCTTGTCTACATACTCGCTGATCAGCTTGCGGTGCTTGGCATCATCCATGCTTTCGCCGATGAGCTTGCTTGCAGCCGACAACGCGATATCCACGACTTCCTCGCGCATCTCAGCCACCGTCTTCTCGCGCTCCCTATCTAGCTGCTCCTGCCCTCTTCGCAGGATATCCTCGGAGCGACCTCTGGCCTCCGCGATGATCTGAGCCTTCGAGGTTTCGCCGTCCTTCACTGCTTCCTGAATGCGCACGCGGGCTTCCGCTTCCACCTCGGCCCAGCGTTTCTCGTACTCAGCCCGATATTCATCCGCCTTCGCTCGCTCCGCCTCAGCGGCGTCGTAGGTGGCTTTCACCTCGTCCTTGCGAGCGTCAAGCAGACCAATAACCGGTTTGAAGAGGAACTTGGACAGCAGCATCCACAGCAGTATAAAGCCGATGATCTGTGCGGCTATGACGTGCAAATTTATGCCTAGTTCTTTGAACAGTTCGGCCATGCGATACTCCTAGCGCGGATTATGCATGTCCCGCATAATCCGCGGCCTTCTCAGCATTATTCATGCTGTTCATGAATAATGCGGCCCACATACGTACGCCGGACAGTGGGGCGCACCCCACCGCCGGATCAAACGTCAGCGAATGATGAACTATCCGCCGTGGATCTTGCTCAAGATCTCGGAGGTCGCAGGTAGCTTGCCTGAGAGCAAGAAGAACATCAGCAGAGCGTAGATGACCAGCGATTCGATAAACGCCATCGCGATGATCATCGCAGTCTGGATGCGTCCTGCCGCTTCCGGCTGTCGTGCGATTCCTTCGAGCGCCGATGCCGCCGCCTTGCCCTGGCCTATAGCCGCGGAAAGAACTGCAATCGGTACGCCCAGGCCCACTACCAGGGCCAGCGCCATTAGGTATAACATTCGTCATTCTCCCTTCTTCGATCGGAAATCATCATGTATGAAACCAGAGACTCACGCCTCAGCGTGCGTCGTATGCTCTTCATGCCCGGCCACCGCTATCGCAATGTAGATAGCAGTGAGCATGGCGAAGACTAGTGCCTGAACAAACGATGTGAACACGGCAAAGACCATCATCGGAAACTGAGTGGGCAACGCAAGCACAGGAATTTCGTGGATGCGTAGAAACACAACGCTCATACCGGCGAGGATGACGAGGATTGTCTCCTCACCGAATATGTTGCCGAAAAGACGAATCGAGAGCGACAGCGGCCTGGCAAGCTCGCCTATCACGTGGATCGGAAACATCAGTGGGGCAAGCCACAAAGGCTCTCCCAGCAGGTGCATGAACCATCTCTTGAAGCCGGTCTGCCGAATGCCGTAGAAGTTGTACATCACGAAGACCACAAGCGCCATAGCAATGGTGATGCTGAGGCCGCTGGTTGGTGCCTTCAGCCCGGGGACCAGACCTATCAGGTTCATGGTGAGGACGTAGACAAAAATAGTGCCAACAAACGGGGTATATTTCTCGCCGCCGGGACCAACGATCCCGGAGATGAAGTTATTCAGCGCACTGACGACAAACTCCACGCCGTTCTGAAACCGCGATTCAGGTATCCTCTGCAGTTTCCAAGTAGCAACCACAGAGAAGATGGTGAGTAATATAATGACTAGCCCGGACATCCCGAACAATAACCAGGGACTGGCTTCAGCTTCCAAGGCGCATACTCCTTCTAACAAACATCAGCGGACTTCCTTGCCGCCGAACAACTTTACACCTATCGCCTTCGTAAGCAGCGCGAAATGCACAAGCGCTATGCCGCCCACGAATGCTGGGAGACTGATTCGCTCCCATCGCACCAACCAGTAGAGAAGAACTCCTACCAGCAGATACTTTCCAACTGCCAACCACAGCAAACCTCGACGCGGCTTCCGAGCGCCTGGCACGAAAGTCCGGCGAACCACCAGGTCCAGACTCATCAACATGGCCGTGCTGAGAAGCGTTCCTATCGTGACGCTCAACGCAATCCACGGTTTGCCCAGTGTCAGGCACCAGATCATCACCGTGACCCACGCGATGAATATGGATCTGTAGCTCTTCTGAATCAGGTCTTCGCCGCTTGTCATTCGTCCCGCGATATCTGCGCCGCTATGCGAAATACTTCGATGAAACCCGCTATGATTCCCAGCAGGCTGCAGACGAACATCAACCACGGCGCGGTGTGCAGCTTACTGTCCAGCCAGCTTCCGAGTGCATAGCCTATCACCGTCGAAACCACCAGCGCGATGCCGATGGTGCTGGCCAACCCGGCGCCTTTGATCCATTTCGCACGGTCTTCCGGCTTCTCAGCCCACTTTGGACTCATTGCCGCACTCCATTTTGCCCGACGGAATCGCCCAGGCCTTACCAGTATTCTATGCGATTGCCGGTATGTCCTCTGCAATGTCCACAGAGATTTAGGAAATATCGGGCAGATGGAAGCGCACGTTGGTCGTAATAACCCCAGGCTGATACATCAATGCAAACTTCAGCGCAAGGCCTGACTGGTTATGCAGCAGCCTGTGCCACCACTTCGGCGACACGTATTCCGGCAGTACCACAATCACAGAGTTGTTCTTGGTTTCGCCCCTGACCTCTTTGATATAGTCCATGAGCGGCGCAGTGAGCGAACGGAACGGCGATTCCAGTATCACCAACGGCAGTCCACCGCCCCACCGCTCCCAGCGCTCCTCCAGAAGCCTTGCATCAAGCGCGTCGGTATCAACGTGAACGGCTCGAACATCGCCGCCCAGCCCCTTCGCAAACTCCAGCGCAGGCAGAATCCCCCTGTGCAGCGAAGGAGTCAGTACCAGGGTCGTATTGTGCTGCACAACGAAGGTGTCATCTTCGGTCAGCCGCAGAGCGTTGCCCAGGTCTACGTAGTGCTTGTTGATCCTCAGAAATACAAATACCAGCGTCGGGATGAGGAGAAGGACTATCCATGCGCCCTCATGAGCTTTGGTAACTGCCTGCACGATGGTTACTATGGCCGTCACAACTGCTCCGACTCCACTAATAGCCGCGTGAAGCTGCCATCGCGGCTCCTTCAGTCGGATGA
>JANYKG010000101.1 GCA_025358205.1 Armatimonadota bacterium | reverse complement strand
CGGAATTGTGTGCCGAACCTGCCCGCTCTCGTGCGCTCGTCTGGAGAAATGAAGCGCGAGCGGTAGCCAGACCGCCGAAGACAAGAACACCGGCAGTTCCAGCCAGACCACCACAAACCCGCAGAGCATGAATGCAGAACCGCCAAAAGTGGAAGCTACCTTACTCAGTCCAATGCCGCGAAGGAAGATGAATGTAAATCCGCCTGCTGCCAGAAGATGCAGGAACGCAAGCCATCCAAACGCCTTGTCCACCGGTATCACGCCGAACAGCCAGTTTGGCGGATAGAGCACGGCTGACTGGAAGTTCGCGAGAAACGGTGTGCCGCACATCTGATAGGGGTTCCAGCGCGGCAGTTCACCATGTCTGATCGCCTGGCCGAGTAGAGAGCGCGAGGGATAAAAGTAGGCAATCGAGTCCCATGTCAGGGCGTTCCACTGGACATCCGTGGCCTTATCAACGGCGGAGTTCCACGGCGACATCTTCGTAAGCATGCCGCCCGGAAGAAACGCCCTGCCCCCAAACAGCACGGGCCAGAGCATGATGCACGCCAGTACAGTGAAGATGATAAGCGGCGAGAAACGCCGAATCATTGGCCCACCTATTTGCCCGAACTGTAGCCGATGCCGATCAGGCTGACACCCATCACGATGAGAGCCAAACCACCCACGGTTATCATCGGCACTTTCTCATGAAGGATCAGCGAGGATAAAACCACCACCAGAACATAGCTCATGCTTATCATGGGATAGGCAAAACTAAGGCTAACCTGGTTCAGCACAAATATCCAGATCACGGCGCTGATTGCATAAAGCAGTAGTCCGCCAAAAATATACGGAGTGAATATGCCCTTCAATGCGCCAATCAGACCGGCAGATACCCCCGATCCGGTATGGAGGTTGCCGAGGTGGGAAGCGCCGTAACGCAGGGAAATCTGTCCCACCGATCCGATAAGCACATTCACAAGGATGAGTATGATCGGAAGCATGGAATGCTTTGACATGTGACGGGCCTCCAAAAAACGACAAGCCCCGAGACAACAGGGCGTCTCCGAGACGCATACGCATCTCAGAGACGTTCGCCCGGTCTCAAGGGCTCTATCGCTGTGTAATAAAGGCTGACTACTAGCGCGGATTATGCACGTCCTGCATAATCCGCAGCCTTCTGAGCATTATTCATGCTGTTCATGAATAATGCGGGCTACAGTCCGAGCAGCGTCTTGGCGGAGTCAACCGCGCTGGCCGCATCCGGAGCGTATCCGTCAGCGCCGATCTCGTCAGAGTAGTTCTGAGTCACAGGCGCGCCGCCGATCATGACCTTCACCTTGCCGCGAGTTCCGCTGTCGGAGAGAGACTGGATGGTCTCTTTCATCGCGGGCATCGTGGTGGTAAGAAGCGCTGACAGACAGATCAGGTTGGCCTGCTTGTCGTTGACCGCAGCCACAAACTGCTCCGGCTTCACGTCTACGCCGAGGTCTATGATCTCAAATCCGGCGCCTTCCATCATCATGGCAACCAGGTTCTTGCCGATGTCATGCAGGTCGCCGCGCACGGTTCCGATGGCCACCTTCGCTACCGGCTCCACGCCCGTCGCCGCCAACTGCGGCTTCAGTATCTCCATGCCGTTCTTCATCGCGCGCGCGGCAATGAGAACCTCTGGCACGTAGAACTCATTGTTCTTGAACCTCTGGCCGACCACGTTCATGCCGGCTACCAGACCCTTGGTGAGAACATCCTGCGGTGTCTCTCCCTCGGCCAGCGCCTTCTCGGTGAGCTCACGAACCACCGGCGCCTTGCCGTTGATCAGCGCAGTGGACAGCTCTTCATAGTTGAACATTCCAAACCCCCTATGGTTGATTAGTCCTTTGAGTAGCTCAGTTCAGTCTTCACCGAACATAAGCGCCTCAGCGAATCGATCCTGGAATCCAGGATCGGTAGTTAACTCCACATACTCGATGCGGTCGGCAATGCAATCTGCATCACCCCGCGCATCGGTGGAGATCAAAGCCAGTTTCGCGCCTTCCCCGGCTGCATTACCCACCGAGTGCAGCTTCGAGATCGGCACATTCGGAAGCATGCCGACGTTAATCGCACTTTCCTTGCGCACATAGTTTCCGAACGCTCCGGCCAGAACAACCCGGTCCAGATCGTCCGCCGTTACACCCATATTGTCCATCAAAGTCTGGATACCTGCAGCAATCGCACCTTTCGCCAGTTGAATCTCGCGCACGTCTCGTTGCGTGATTACCACCGGCTCACTGATGGACGTGTACTCTTTTTCCGCAAGAATGAATTCGTTTCCTCGTTCACCTAGCACAAGTTTACTTCGCAGGTGCGAGTATTCCTCCGGTATTTCTTCGGAATCTACAATTCTTCCACTGGATTCGATAATTCCTGCATTTATCAGACAAGAAATCGCATCAAGAAGCCCTGATCCGCAGATTCCCACAGGTTCAGCCCCGCCGATGGTCGTGTACTTCAGTTCGCATTCATCAAACCATACGGCATCTATGGCTCCCGATGCCGCTCTCATACCGTGCTTGATGTGCGCGCCTTCAAACGCCGGACCTGCAGCAGTGGAACAGGCAAGCATCCTTTTCTGTGAGCCCAACGCAATCTCGCCGTTCGTCCCTATATCCACAGCCAGAGTAAGCCTGTCGTCCTCGTACATATCGGTCGCCAGTATGACGGCCACGGTATCGGCGCCCACATACCCGGCAATGCAAGGCAACGCGTGAATACGGCCAAACTCACTTATTTTCAGTCCCACATCGCGCGCGCTGATGTACATGGCAGCGCTAACCGCCGGTACGTAAGGCGCCTGTGCAAGATGGATGGGATTAATGCCCATGAACAAGTGCATCATGCAGGTGTTGCCCGCCACCGCCGCTTCATACACGCTGTCCGCGCTTATCTCCGCGCCGTGGCACAAAGTCTCCACAAGGCGGTTCATCTCGGCTATCACCAGACTTTGCAGTTCGGCCAGACCGCCGGACTCCTGCATGGTATGGTTGATGCGGCTGATTACATCATCGCCAACCCTGTTCTGCGGATTCACCGACGCCGCTACCGATTGCTGCTTTCCTGTGTTCAGATCAAGTAGGTAAGCTGCGATTGTGGTGGTGCCGATATCAAACGCCACACCATAGCAATCGGACGTTGTATCTCCACCTTCAAAGGCAATTGGCACACCGCCGGAAAACACGCCTGTCAGTCCATACCCGTCCTCGCGCATCTCCTTGCTCAGCTTCTGGGCCGCTGCAAGGTCGCAGGCCACACGCTCGCTCAATTCAAAGGCGGTCAACACTCGCGTCAGATCGGAGCGCTGGTCGTGAACGGTCGGCTCCGGTATCTTTACAAATCTTTTTGTAATAGCGGGCTTGAACGGAATCACGCGCGCCGTGCCGATGGTGAGTATCTTCGCGCCCTGCACACCGTCCGGCACATAGACCACCGCATCCGCGCCCACATGCGTCTGGCAACCCAGCCTGTATCCCTGAGCGATGTCCGCTTCGGTCAGCGTGTCCTCTTCCGTCGGCGTGGAGTCTGGAGCGCCCTCTTCAAAGACGACTTTGCACTTGCCGCAGCGGCCCTTGCCTCCGCACGGTATTCCGATGTGAATACCGGCGGACTCGGCGATATCAAGCAGCGCCGACCCTTTGACGGCCTTAACGGTCTTGCCCGATGGGAGAAACTCCACGGTTATGGTTGCGTTATCCAAAAGCCTATCGCTCCGACTTGCCTGTACTGAATGCTGAAAGTATAACACTCACGAGGAGCATAAATCAACCCAAACACGCGCCTTCTGTGCGGTGCTTCTTCTTTTCCGGGCTTCGAGCCACCACATGAGCGCGAGTAGTGTGCCATCAAGAAGCCCGCCATAGGATTGCTACGGCGGGCCTCATACTGCACACAAGATAGGCTCAAACCGCTATGCTCTGCGGCGTTTGATCAACCCAACGCACGGCACCAAGAGTGCGCCCAATGCGAAGAGTGATGACGGCTCGGGTACAGGGTAGTAGATGGATGTAGGAACGGGAAGCCGAGTATTGCCATATCCACCATTCCAGTAAGGATCTCCAGACCAAGCCCAGTTCGAGCCAGTAGACTGTGTATGGAAGTCATAAATGGTTGGCACGTCGGCCGGTGTTGTGAAGCTGAAACCTGCGCTGTATCCTGGAGATAGGGCAGTACTATTCTCCCAGTTCCAGCAGAT
Organism: Armatimonadota bacterium; assembly: GCA_025358205.1. GTDB lineage: Bacteria > Armatimonadota > UBA5829 > DTJY01 > DTJY01 > JANYKG01. The sequence continues at coordinate 6,723 of JANYKG010000101.1, read as the reverse complement.
CATGTCGGGGTAGTATATCCGGATCAGAGTGGACCACCCGCTCTGTGTCGTTGAATGCGAGGTGATACTGTCGGATGCAAGAAAAGGCATGAAGATGTCGAACTCCCAGATGTCATTCGGGGCTGTGTTGGTTACAGTATAGGTATACGTAGCGACATCACCCGTTCTCGTCACTGTTCCGTTGACCGCTGGGTACTGCCCGAAAGCCACCGAGCTGATGCAGAACAGGCTGAGAATAGTTGCAATGATGCGATTCATTTGAATCTCCTTTCCCATTTCACGTACTGCGATAATTGTGTAGTCAAAATGCACCTAGCGAACCGTCTTGAAGGCCAGAAGCCTGCCTCCCCGAACTGCCAAAGCCGAATGTCGAAAGCATATCAACTGATAAAGAGTGCAAATCAACCCAAACGCGCGCCTTTTGTGACTCGGTATCCTCGGGCAAATTCGTCTGCTTTCATGCGTTTCTTGTTCTCCGGCTGAACGTCGGTGAGCAATACAGCGCCTTCTCCGGTCGCTACTACTATACCGTCGGCTCCGACGCTCAGCACTTCGCCGGCTTCTCCTGCTGCATCGCTCTCGATCGGCGCCGCGAGCCACACCTTGAGCACAGAACCATTCCAATGAGTGAACGCCCCCGGACGAGGAGAGCACCCCCTCACCCGCCCGCATACCGACTCGGCAGACTCCGACCACCTGATCTCGCAGTCCTCGCGCTTCACCGACGGGGCCAGAGTCGCTTTCGAGTCGTCCTGCGGCAGCGGATTTATGCTTCCATTCTCCACGCCTGCCAGGGTTTCAAGGAGAAGTTCTGCGCCAACTTCGGAGAGCCGTGACTCCAGCGAACCCTGATCGTCATCCGGCAGAATCTCCACCTCGCGCTGAAGCAGAATCGGCCCTGTGTCCAGACCTGGATCCATCAGCATAGTCGTTACGCCGGTGACCGATTCGCAGTTGAAAAGAGCATAGTGGATGGGAGCCGCGCCTCGGTATTTCGGCAGAAGCGAGGAGTGGACATTCACGCAACCGAAGCGTGGAATTTCGAGTATCGCCTTCGGAATGAGCTGACCGAACGACGCGACGACGATGGCATCAGGCGCCATTCGCACTACTGTCACCACGAAGTCCTCAGCTCGCACCTTTTCAGGCTGGTATATCGGCAACCCGGCAGCGAAGGCCGCTGCCTTGACCGGTGAAGGCTTGAGCTGACGATCACGGCCAGACGGACGATCAGGCTGGGTAACCACGCCGACGACCTGATGAGCAGAGGAGATGAGCGAGTTGAGGCTGGGGACGGCAAACCCGCCGGTGCCCATGAAGAGGATTTGCATAGCATACCGGACGACGAACGGTCAGCGTTCTACTCGTCCGCCTCCTCTTCGTCTTCATCATCATCACTGACGTAGTGCAGAGTATCAGGGTCCGCGCGCTGAATGAACAGGCATCCGTCAAGATGATCCATCTCATGCTGAAATATCCGCGCCAGTAGCCCCTCGGCCTTGATTTTGACTTCCTTGCCGTTCTCATCAAGCCCTTTGACAACGACTTCATTAGCCCGGGTAACCTCGCCCTGAAGACCGGGAACGCTGAGGCACCCCTCCGGGCCTGTCTGCTCACCCTTGCGGCTGATGATCTTCGCGTTAATCAGCACGCCAAGCCCGTTGCCGTCGTCGTACACAAACACGCGCTGAAGCACGCCGACCTGATTCGCTGCAAGACCAACGCCGTTCTCCTCGCGCATGATCTTCACCATGGCGTCAACCAGCTCTTTGGTCTTCTTGTCCACCTTGCCGACTGCCTTGGCCTGTTCGCCAAGCACCCGATCCGGGTATGTGACTATTTCATCACGGATTGCCATAGGACACCCTCTCGCTCGGATTATTCGCCAAGCGAATAATCCGAGGCCTTCTGAGCATTATTCACTTCTACCCTTGAATAATGCGAACCTGCTGGCACCGCGCTGAGGCGGTCAGCCGTTTCATATTTATACATTATAGCATTGACTGAGGGTCAACGTCGAGAATCATCCCATTTCGCACGGCAGGCGGTATCTCCATATACAGTTGATGGACCGCCGATCTCAACTCCTCCGCCGAACCGAGCGGCGATTTTACCAGCAGATGATATCTGTACAACCCCTTGAGCCTGGAGAGCGGTGCGGCCGCCGGACCGAGAATCGTCACGTCATCACTCACACGAAACCTCAGCTTATCGGCGAACTCCTTCAGCCTGCTCTCTGCATAGTCGGCCATCGGGTCGCTGGATAAGACGTTGATAAACCGGGAGAACGGAGGATACTGAAGCTCCTCACGAAACGCAATCTCCTGGTCATAGAACAGCCGGTAGTCCTGCTTCGCCGCCGCTTCAATAGCGTAATGCTCAGGCGAAAACGTCTGAACCACTACCTCGCCGGGCGCCGCGCCTCTACCCGCCCGCCCGCTCACCTGGGTCAGCAGTTGGAACGTTCGCTCAGCGGCGCGGAAGTCCGGCAGGTGGAGCGAAGTATCCGCGCTGATGACTCCAACCAGCGTGACGTTCGGGAAATCAAGCCCTTTCGCCACCATCTGTGTGCCGACAAGTATGTCCGCTCTGCCGTCCCGAAAAGCGCTCAGGCACTTCTCATGCGCGCCTTTGCGGCCCATGGTGTCGCTGTCCATGCGGATCACCCTGGCGTCGGGGAATTCCTTGTAGACCTCGCCTTCCACTCGCTCGGTGCCGATGCCGAACTGCTTGATGTGAACGCCTCCGCAGGTCGGGCAGACGTCAGGCGCGGGCATCGTCTCGTCGCAGTGGTGGCACTGAAGGGTGCGTGTCCCCGCATGCAGGGTCAGCGAGACCGCGCAGTTCGGGCACTGGGCGGTGTACCCGCATGACCGGCAGAGGATAAACGACGCAAACCCACGCCGGTTGACGAACAATATCACCTGCTCCTTGCGTGACAGGCGATCCGCGATGGACTCGTGAAGCGGCTGGCTGAAGATGCTCATTCTGCCCTGCTCGAATTCCACGCGCTGGTCAACCACCCTAACGGTCGGCATCGGCCTGTCGTCAACGCGCGTGTCCATGTTGACGAGCCTGATCTCGCCGGACAACGCACGGTGGTAGGTCTCCACACTTGGTGTCGCGCTGCCGAGTATGACGGACGCCCCCTCCGCTCGCGCGCGTTCCTCAGCCGCCTGCCTAGCGTTGTACCTGGGCGAGTGTTCCTGCTTGTACGACGGCTCGTGTTCCTCGTCTACCACGACCAGTCCAAGGTTGCGGACGGGCGCGAAGACCGCCGAACGTGGGCCAAGCACCACCTTCGCCTCGCCGCTCTCAATCCGCCGCCACTCATCGTGGCGCTCGCCGGACGACAGGCGACTGTGCAGGATGGCGATCTGGTCACCGAACCGACGGATGTAGGCGTCCATCAGGTGGGTGGTCAGCGATATCTCCGGCACCAGCGAGATACACGTTCCGCCATTCTCCAGCACATCCTGAATAGCGCGAAGGTATACCTCGGTCTTACCGCTGCTGGTGACGCCGTAGATCAAAGTCGTATGCGGCCCTTCACCTTCGCGGATGATTCGCAGAGCTTCAGCCTGTCCGGGAGTCGGGTCCAGCACGCTAGTGTCCATCGTATCCGGCAGCTTGTACGCGCGGCGTCTCACCTTGATGTTCACCTTGCGCGCCATCCCCTTGTCTACCAGCGCCTTCGCCGGGCTAGACGAACTGCCAACCTTGCGCAGTAGTTCCGACTGCCGAATCGCGTCGCCCGAGTCCGAAAGCTCCTGCAGAATCGCGCCCTGCTTGGGCGCTCGCACGGCCAGATCGTCCGGCTCAGGCATGCCCTCCAGGTCGGTCATCTCCAGTGCGCGGACGGTCAGCGAACGAGCCTTCGGAAGTTCAAGAGTACGGGCGATCTCCACCGCGCCCCGGTTTCTTAGCTGCCTCAGCGCCGCCGCAAACCCATCCACGCGAAGCCTGACCTTGAGCGAATCCGAGTCCGCCTCGCCGCCAAGCGATGCAAGCATCTCCACAATCTTCCGCTGATTCGGCGAGTTCGGGGAGACCAGCGCGGGGTCAACAAGGCGCACCAACGTACTCACGGTTGCGCTCATCACCTCGGGAACGATTGCACGCGTGGAGTGTGCGAGCGGCGCAAGGTAGTAGTCGGACATCCACTTTGCCAGCCCGATGAGCGGAGGGGCAAGCGCGCACGCCTCGCTGACGACGGCTGATATCGGCTTGATACTGTCAAGGTCTGGGGCGTCCTCGCTGAGGTCAACGATGTAGCCGACCAGTTCCCGCCCGGAGAACGGCACAGCCACGCATGCGCCGAGGCATACCGATGAAGCAAGCTCAGGGGGTACGGAATAAGTGAAAGGCTGCGAGAGTCCTGGGGCATCGGCGTCCACAATCACGCCGGCATAGACCTGAGGGATCGCCTCTTTCCACGAAGTATCGGCCATGTCCTAAGCTCCCAGCGCTTGTTTGACCGAATCCAGTATCTCGTTCGCGATGTCGAGCTTGGGGGCGCGGGCGACCTCACGGACCGAGCCGTCCTTGCCGATGATGGTGACCTCGTTCTCATCCGCGCCGAACCCGATGCCGGGCTTCGAGACGTCGTTCGCCACCACGAAATCGTAGTTCTTGGAGGCCAGCTTGCTCTGCGCGTTCTTGATCAGGTTCTCCGTTTCGGCGGCGAACCCCACCAGCACGCGGTCACCTTTGTTCCGTCCGACTTCGGCGGTGATATCGGTAGTCGGTTGAAGCTCTATCGAAAGCTCATCACCGGTCTTCTTGATCTTCTGATTGCCGGGTGATTTAGGCGTAAAGTCCGCCACCGCTGCCGCGCCGATGACGACTTTTGCCTCAGGAAGACGCGCCATGACCGCGCTCAGCATCTCCGCCGCCGTCTGAACCTTCACCAGTTCGACTCCTGCAGGCTCGGGGATGTCGGTCGGACCCGAGACGAGTATCACCTTCGCGCCGCGCTCGACTGCTGCTCTGGCAACCGCATAGCCCATCTTGCCCGACGAGCGGTTGACGATCATGCGGACGGGGTCAATCGGCTCCTGGGTCGGCCCGGCGGTGACGAGTATTGCCACGCCGTCCAGGTCATTCTTGATGGCGAGGACATCCGCAACGGCCTTGAGTATCACACCCGGTGACGCCAACCGCCCCTTGCCCTCTTCGCCGCAAGCCAGCCGCCCGCACTCCGGCTCGATGAACCGGTAGCCCAGCGCGGTCAGCTTCTCAACGTTCTTCTGCATAACAGGATTGGCCCACATTTTCCAGTTCATGGCGGGGGCGAACACCACGGGCGCCTTGGTAGCCATGATGGTGGTCGAGAGCATGTCGTCAGCCACGCCGTTCGCGACCTTGCCGATGATATTCGCGGTGGCAGGGACGACCAGCAGCAGGTCCGCCTTGTCCGGCAGCGAGACGTGGGCGATCTCGAACTCGCGCGGTTCATCCCAAAGGCCTGTGATAACCTGATGCCCGGTGAGCGCGCGGAACGTGACCGGCCCGACGAACTTGGTGGCGCTCTCGGTCATGATGACGTGTACGGACGCGCCGCCCTGCACAAGCGCGCTGCAAATCTCAGCGGCCTTGTACGCGGCGATTCCACCGGTCACGCCGAGCACGATATTCTTGTTGGCATACACGCTATTCATATGGAATGCCTCTAACCACGGAGTCACGGAGGACACAGAGAGAAATCATCTAAGGAAGCCACGAACCCAAGAGGAGCATTTCCGGATACCTCTCCCTTCCTGTCTTCCTGGTTTCCTTATAAATAATCTCCGTGTTCTCGGTGTCTCGGTGGTTCTTATTCTGCCTTCGTAATCCTAAGTCGTTCTGCAATCACAATCGCATGAAGCCTTTCGACCGCGGATTCGATCTCATCGTTCACCACAAGGTATTCATACCGCGAAATCTGCTGAATCTCACCGCGCGCATTCTCCAGGCGTTTGAGAATAGACTCCTCGGAATCGCGCTTCCTGTCGCGCAGACGGCGTTCGAGTTCCGCGTACGACGGCGGGACGATGAAAACCAGCACCGCATCCGGCACCTTGCCCTTCACGGTCAGACCGCCCTGAACGTCAATCTCCAGCAGCACGTCGAGTCCCTGGTCCCGAAGCTCCTGCACACCGGCCAGCGGAGTGCCGTAGAAGTTCAGGTGAACGTGCGCAAACTCCAGGAAGAACCCCTGGTCAATCCGGCTGCGGAACTCCTGCTCGCTCAGGAAGAAGTAGTCCTTGCCCTCGACCTCGTCGTCGGTCCGCTCGCGGGTGGTGCAGGTGACGCAGCGGCGGGTACCGACGTCGGCGGCCAGAAGCCCGCGCAAAACGGTCCCCTTCCCCACACCCGACGGCCCCGAAATGACGATCAGCCGCCCCTGCCTATTCTGCATTTTCCCGATCACTTCGTCCAGCAAATCTGATGCTCCCTTTTCCTACCCTGTTCGAACTTCGAAGTTGGATGCCTGCCCTGAGCTTGTCGAAGGGTTCGATTCTCCCTCCCCTTCGATGTCCTGATTATAGCATGGTGATTGTGGTGGGTCAAACCTACTCAGCCACTTGTCTGATCACCTATTTGTCAAACAAACCCTGGTGTTGCTGCTAAGCTGCGTAGGATGTATAATGGTGCTAGAGTTGCCTCATCTGATCCTCCCCCGATTTTGTGGACACCCTAGCTATGCAGCTTGACGCTGCTGAATCCACTGCTTCTCAAAGT
>JANYKG010000008.1 GCA_025358205.1 Armatimonadota bacterium | reverse complement strand
GTCAGCATCCAGAAGAGCGTGCTGAGCACATCCTTCCGCTCGGCAACCCACGCTACCGACTCAACATGCATCGGATGAACCGCAAACAGGGCCGCCACAAACGCGCTCTTCCAGAGCGACTTTGTCATACGGTTGAGCACAAAGAACAACAGCAGAGTGTTCGCCAGGTGCAGCAGGAGATTCACCGTATGTGGACCAACAGGGCCGGGGCCGAATATCTGACGGTCCAGCATGTGGGACATCCATGTCAACGGGTGCCAGTTGCTAACATACCCGAAATTGAATGCCCACTTGAGTCCTTCGGCGGTCAGGCCCGACTGCACGTGGGGATTCGCAGTCACATACGCCTCGTCATCGAAGTTCACGAAGTCGGCGCGCAAAACCGGCAGGTACGCCACTGTGGTGACCACCAGAAGCAGCAGGATTACTATATGGAGTTGAGAGTTCTTCCGTTCTTTCTTCATATTTTCTAAAAAATGAATGTCCGGTATGTGCTCACGCCCATTGCCCAGCCGACGAGCGACCACAGCGCGGCCACCACGTAGTCGCCCAGGATAAGGCCGATGAAAAACGGTATCGCCTGCCGGTACAGCTTCACCCCGCCGTACCGCACGATCAGGAACTTCGCCGCCCAGCCCACCATGATCGCGCTCCAGAAATACTCCAGCGCGTAGCTGTTCGCCAGCGCGTAGCCGATCGGGTGGAACGTCCACCAGAACCACCGCGCCTTTGCCGCCGAGAGCAGCAGTGCGATCAGCGCGCCTACGCCTGTGAACGCCAGCGCCAGCCAGTCCGTGCTCTTCGGGTTGTCCACCCAGTCCCTCAGCCTGCCGAACGCCTCCGCGCCGATACCGGTGGAGTACGACATGATCCGCGCGGTTGCCTCTCCGTTTCGGTAGAAGATGTCCAGCAGCGCCCACATGGAGCAGACCGCGCCCACCGCTGCCGCCAGCATCATCGCACCGGCCAGCCGCCCGCCTTCCATCCGCGACTCGCGCCCGATCTTCATTCCCTCAAGCTGGTGGGGCATCGGGTGTGATCTGTAGCCGCGATTGAACCAGAACATGAAGGAGAGCAGCGTCAGGTTCTGGTTGCCCAGCGCCCTGGTCCCGAATATCGCCACCATGAACCGCTCTGGGTTTACCCAGTTCAGCTCGTGCGCGGGCGGCCCCAGTTCCGCTCTCACCCTGGTGATGCCGATGGAGAGAATGAAGTAGAAGGCGAAGTAGACAATCGGCAGCCAGAGTGACATACCCATAAGGTTGCACATGCCCACCAGCGCAGTCAGCCCAGCCGCGATGCCGATGAGCGCCACCCGGTACGACATCCCCGCATCGGGATCGGACACGTCCTTCGACTGCCCAAAGGCCTCAGCGAACACGGATTTCAGGTGTTTTCGCGACATCCATATCAGCGCGATTGATAGCCCTATCCATGCGCCCGTGCCCTGATCGGATACGCACGGTATCCGCGCCACCGACGGCGGCACACCTGGGTCGCGCAGACCCCATGCCACGCATCCCACGTCTATCAGCTTCCGCACTATGTAGAAAAACCAGCAAGAGAACGACAGATCAAGCGGCAGGAAGAACGCTATTCCTATGGCGAACGGGAAGAATCCCACCGGCAGCCAACCGAGGCCGGTCCACGGCGGGGTCACTATGTATGGCCCCAGGTTCTGGAGCTTCAGTTGCATCGTCGGCAGCGAGGGGTAGAAATAGTTCAGGTTGTTCAGCGTCTGCACGAGAAACGGTATGGCGAATCCGGCCCACATGATCTTGCTCTTGAACACGTTGTTGGAACCGGTTGCGGCCATGGGAATCTGCACCAGCGGAAAGGTGAGCCGCTCGCGCTCCATCCACTGTTTTCGCACCAGCACGTTCACACACATCATCACAAATGCCAGCGCCAACACGAAGGAAATCCAGAAGATAGCGGGCAGCATCCATGCTGTGAGATGTTCTCGCGTGTAGAGCGTGGAGTTGCCCAGATAGTAGTCTTTCAGCACGTCGTGGTTCTGCGGGGCCATCCACTTGGGCACGTACTGCCAAAGCCGGTCGAAGCGGTTCGTCCCGTTCGCGAACCAGAACAGATGCCCTAGCATCGGCAGCAGGTTCTCCATGGAGTCGCGGCCCATGACGGCAGAGGCGATGCTCAGCATGATGTACACTACCAGCAGTTCCGGCTGAGTGAATGCCTGCCGTAGGAACCGCCGTGCTATCAGCGCGTTCAGGGCAGTCAGCGTGAGGATGATGAAGATCACATGAAAAAAGATGCTTACGCAGGTGGTGTCCAGCGAATTCCACTGCACCTCCATCACCGCCATCCAATAGCAGTTCAGCGGAATCAGCAGCAGCCCGAGGATGACGGCCCGGTTGCTTACAACCTGCCTGCGCGGTTCGTTCGAATTGTCACTGCTGTTGTTCAATAAATCTTCCACCCGTTGCATATTCGATTCTTGTACACTTTTCCCCTGCACCAGATATGCAGGATTGAAGAAAGTCGGCGTAGAACGATACATCAACAACTCTAATCCGCATCATTCACTAAAAGCGTGAATGATGTTCAGAAGGCCCTGCATTTTCGCTTTGCGCGCAAATGCAGGCTAGTCCACATGAGGAATACTATGTCGAAAAAAGTGACGGTTGCCGCATTTCAGCCAAACGACCTGGATGGAGTGGTGGATTTGCTCCTGAGGGAGATGACCGCCGACCCTACCACAAGCGCGAACTTCCAGCGCAGAGTCCTTCTCGATCTCAACTTCAACTCCGAGGGCGCGCCCGTTGCTAGAGACGGCGACAAGGTCGTGGGCTTCATGTGCGGCATGGTGCGCAAGTACATGATGGAAGACCAGACGCCTGATACCGACAAAGGGTTTATCACGCTGTTCGCGGTGGACCGGGACTATCAGCGCCAGGGTATCGGCACCGGGCTGTGGGAACAGGTTGAGGCCTATTTCAAGTCAAAGGGTGTGAAGATCGCGCTGGTCGGGACGTTTGCGCCGAACTACTTTGTGCCGGGTGTTGACCAGGTGGCCTATGCCGGAGCGATCGAGTTCCTGAAGAAGCAGGGGTTCACGGTGCCGGTAACCGTGCTGAGCATGGACTCCTGCCTAGTGGACCTGCAGACGCCGGAGTGGATCATTGAGAAAGAAGCTAAGCTGAGAGGTGAGGGTATCGTCTTCGAGGCCTTCAGGCCGGAGCATACCCTGCCGCTTCTCGATCATCTGAGGGAGTGCTTTCCCGGCGACTGGCAGCGGTACATCCGTGAGTCCATGGTGCGGAAGACCATGGGCCAGTTTGAACGAAGCGAGATTTATGTGGCGATGGACAAAGGCAAGTGCCTGGGGTTCTGCCAGCACGAGCATGAGCGGTTCGGACCGTTCGGCACCGATCCCGAGGTTCGAGGACGGGGCATCGGCGCGGTGCTGCTGCTGATGTGCCTGCGCGGTATGAAGCGGTTGGCAATCCACAATGCGTGGTTCATGTCCACAACCGACGATGCGGCAAAGGTGTACATACAGGGCGGCTTCAAGGAAACCCGCCGCCACGCGGTGATGAAGAAGACGATGGGATGACGAACAGAATGGTCGAAAACAATGGTCTTATGGTCACAGAGGATGGTCAGATGGTCGAATCCAGACCATCATGCGACCATTCTTCATGACCATTGTTCCTGACCATTCTCCATAGGAGGGGATCATGTCTGACAGAGTTGATATCCTGGCAATCGGCGGGCATGCAGGCGACGCGGAGATTTCGTCCGGCATGGCGCTGTGCCACCACGTGAATCAGGGCAAGAAGGTCGCGATGCTCCACTGCACACCCGGCGAAAAGGGGCACAAGGAGATGACTCCCGAGCGCTACGCCGAGCTAAAGCGCACGGAAGCCGAGTACGCCGGGAAAGTCATCGGTGCGCAGGTCTACTTCCTGGACTATAAGGACGGCGAACTGCCGGTGAACGATGAGGTGAAGTTTGCCATCGCCGACGTCATCCGCGCATGCAAGCCCAGCATCATCCTCACGCACTGGATGAAGAGCATCCACAAGGACCACATCAACACCAGTCTGAACGTCCCGGATGCGCAGTTCTACGCGGGCATCGCGGGCTTCAAGCGGAAGGACCCGGCGCACTGGGCAGGCACCATCTACTATGCCGAGAACTGGGAAGACAAACAGGATTTCGTCCCGGAGGTCTATCTCACGCTTACCGAGGATGACATAAAGCTGTGGGAAGACATGGTCACCAAGTACGCACTCTTCCGCGGCGAGGTGGCCAAGTTCCAGTACGTGGAGTATTACAAGGCGCTGGCGAAGGTTCGCGGGCTGGAAATGTACGCGGACTATGCCACGGCCTTCGGACTCCCGCCCGGCGCGCACCAGCGGAGAGTGCAGTCGTTCTTCTGAGACAGAATGGTCAAGAACAATGGTCGGGGAAGATGGTCGTATGGTCGAGTTTCGACCATCTGACCATTTTGTGACCATTTGACGATTGAGCAGGAAATCGCATGAGAAATAAATCGGTTGTATACTGCCTGATCACCATGATGGTGGCTTTGGCCTTTGCTGGGTGCCGGAAGCCGGAGTCAAAGATCGTCCTGCACATGCTGGTGTGGCCGCCGGTTGACGAAGTGAAGTGGGAGGGCAAGCTCAGGGACTTCCACAAACAGCATCCCAACGTGCGGGTTCAGGTTGAATTCATCGTCAACGAACGCACCCTCCACAAACTTCTGGTATCCACGGCGGGCCACAAGTCACCCGATGTCAGCATCGTCAGCTCAATGTGGTTTGCCCCCGCCGCCTCCAAGGGGCTTATGGAAGACTTGGGACCTTACGTGAAGAGGGACAAGTTCGATCTCAATGACTTCTACCCCGAGGTGGTCGAGGGTTGGGGAAAATACAGGGGGACGCTGTACGCAATTCCCGCCGGTGTTGACCTCTATGCCATGTACTACAACAAGACGATGTTCGACAAGTACGGTGTATCTTATCCTGATGAATCCTGGGACTGGAATGATTTCGTGAAGGCTGCCAAGAAGCTCACCAAAGACATTAACGGAGATGGCCGGATTGATCAGTGGGGCGCCACTCCGAATACCTGGCAGTCATATGTCTGGGAGAACGGCGGGAAGATACTCAGTAAAGATAATACCAGGTGCCTTCTCGATCAGCCCGCGGCCTATAAGGGGATGCAGTTCATGGCCGACCTGAGGAACAAGTATCACGTTGCGCCAACCTCGAAAGAGATGGCCGACATCACCACGGCCAAGCTGTTCACCAATGGTCAGACGGGTATGTATTTCAGCGGAAGCTGGGCGGTTCCCATCTTCTTCGAAAAGGACATTAAGGGGGCATTCGAGTACGATGTTGCGCCCATACCCAAAGGGCCGGTATGCAGAGCTACATTCTTCGGCGGCGCTTCCTACGCGGTGATGCGCGGCTCCAGTCACAAAGACCTTGCATGGGAACTGGTCAAGTATATGGTCAGCAAGGAGAAGCTCAGGGAACGTGCCATGATAGAGCAGGTGATCCCCAGCAGGATTTCCGTGGCGGAATCAAATGCGTTTGCTAACCTGCCGAGCCCTCCCAGGCACAGGAAGGTGTTCATAGAAGCCATCTCCTACGGGCGGTCGTTCCCCTCCGTGCCGTGCAACCAGGAAATGGACTCCATCATCAGCAACGACATCGGCCTTCTGCTGATAGGCAAGGAATCCGCAAAGAGCGCCTGCGAACGTGCGGCGCCGCGTGTTACTGATCTACTGAGAAACAAATACAACAGAGAATGAGGGGAAATGGTCAGAATGGTCTGATGGTCGTCTGAGTTCGACCGATTGACCATTTGACCGTCCGACCATTGTTTTTGACCATGAGATCATTCACCATATTCATACTTGCCGTACTTGCGCTCGCTCTCTCCGGCTGCACGAAGCATGAGGCGCCGGGTGTAGTTCGTCTGCGGCTCATCATGTGGGGCAAGCAGGACGAACTTGGTTTTTACAACGAGTCGCTCAAGGTCTTCTACAAGGATCACCCGAACATCCGCGTGGACGTTGAGCTAATCCCCTGGAGCCGAATGCTGGACAAGCTGCTGATATGCACAGCCGCTGGGGATACTCCGGACGTCTGCCGTGTGGACTCCACCTACTTCACTCCGTGCGCCGCCAAGAGCGTCCTGGAGTGCCTGGACCCCTATATCGCCGCCGACCCCACCTTCGACATCAAGGATTTCTACCCGGAGGCTGTGAAGGGCTGGGGAATGTACGATGGGAAGGTATTCGGGCTTCCGAGCGACGTGGACATCTATGCCATGTACTACAACAAGACCATGTTCGACAAGTGCGGCGTGCCGTATCCCGATGAAACGTGGGACTGGGCCAAGTACCTGTCTGCGGCCCGAAAGCTCACCAAGGACCTGGACGGCGACGGCAAGCTGGAGCAGTGGGGCTGCGTGCCGGACACCTGGTGGCAGGACTACGTGTGGCAGAACGGCGGCGAGATCGTCACCAAGAACAACAAGCGCTGCCTGCTGGATCAACCTGCCGCATACGAAGCCCTGCAGTGGATGGCGGACCTCAGGGGCAAGCGCCACGTCGCCCCGTCACCGTCCGATTCCGCTGACATCGGCCCGCAGAAGCTCTTCACCAACGGCCAGGTGGGGATGTTGGTCAGTGGGAGTTGGGCCGCGCCTCTCATCTTCAAGAAGGAGATTAAGAACTTCGACTACGATGTCGCGCCCATTCCCAGGGGCAAGCGCAGGGCGGCCTTCATGGGAGGCGCGGCGTTTGGGATGCTCAGCAGATCGAAGCACAAGAAAGAGGCGTGGGAACTCGTCAAGTTCATGACCTCCCCGACCTTCCAGGGCTACTACGCCAGAACGCAGCAGATTATCCCGAGTCGGAGATCGGTCGCGGAGTCTGGCGCGTACCTGTATCTGAAGGACAAACCACTCCACAAGCAGGTTTTCATAGACGCGATCAAGTACGGCTTCGTCATCCCTAACATCGAGTGTTCCCGTGAGATGAACGACATCATCAATAACGAAATGGTGATGGCCACGCTTGGGAAAAGGTCGGCCAAGGAGACGTGCATGACCATCACTCCAATTGTAAACGACCTGCTCATGTATAATCGTCCTCGCAGGAGGTCAAACGCGGGCGGACGGTGAACCTACGTGTGGGAGCGTGGGGGTATTGGGGAATGATCCTCAATGCTTGATACTCGATTCTCGATGGGAAGTAGTGAGATGAAGATACGACTGATAACCGTTACACTGATACTGGCCCTGGTTGTGAGCCTCGCCTTGAGCGGGTGTTCGCGAAAACCGGCTGGCGATTCCAAGATCGTCACACTGCGAATGACTGTCTGGGACAAGCAGGAAGATCTGGACTTCTACAAGCAGGCCTTCGAGAATGAGTTTTACAAGACCCACCCGAACATCCGAGTCGAGGTGGAATCGGTCCCGTGGCTTCGGATGTTCGATAAGTTGCTGGTTTCCACGGCAGGCGGACGGACTCCAGACGTCAGCCGGGTCAGCTCGACGTACTTTGTACCTTGCGCCGCAAAGAACCTGCTCGAAGACTTGGACCCCTATATCAAGAACGATCCTGAGTTCGATATCAGCGATTTCTACAAACCGGCGGTAGAGGGATGGGGCAGGTATCAGGGCAAGATATACGCGATACCGGGCGATGTAGACATCTACGCCATGTACTACAACAAGAACATTTTCGACAAGTACCACATACCGTATCCCGATGGGACGTGGGACTGGAACAAACTCCTGGAAGTCGCGAAGAAGCTCTCGATAGACACGGACGGCGACGGTAAGCTTGAGCAGTGGGGATACGTGCCGGATCAAACCTGGCAGGCGTACATATGGCAGAACGGCGGCGACGTGCTGAATGCGGACGGAACCAAATGTATCCTCGACCAGCCCGCAGCCTACGAGGCGCTACAGTGGATGTGCGACCTGCGCAACAAGTATCACGTTTCTCCCACGGCAGCCGATGCCGCCGACATCGGTGCGCAGAAGATGTTCACGAACGGACAGATAGGCATGTATGTCAGCGGGAGTTGGGCGGCGGGAATCGTTTTCCCGAAGGAGATCACCACTTTCAAGTATGACGTTGCTCCGCTTCCCAAGGGCAAGCAGAGAGCATCATTCATAGGAGGCGCGTGCTGGGGTATACTGAAGGGCGGCAAGCACAAGAAGGAAGCCTGGGAGCTTGTGAAGTTCATGACCTCGCCCGCGATGCAGCGCCACTTTGCTCAGAAGAAACAGATCATCCCTAGCAGAAAGTCGGTTGCTGAGTCCGGCGCGTACTTGTTCCTCAAGGATCCGCCGAAGAACAAGAAGGTGTTCATTGATTCTATCCCATACGGGCGTCCGCTCCCGAGGGTTGAGTGCTCTCCTGAGATGAACTTCATCATAGGAAGCGAGATCACGCCGGCAACGCTGGGGACGGAGACCGCTGAGGCAGTCTGCAAGAGGGCGGCAAAGCGAGCGAACGATTTGCTGATGTACGAACAGAGATAAGTGATGAGTGATAAGTGAACTGCCTACCCAGACTTGGAGGACAGATCACGTATCACTCATCACTCGTCACGAGGAGTTACTATGAACGAGAAAACACAAGACAAGGGCAGCGCGGCATTCCGAATCATCTGGTGGGTTGTATACCTGCTTGCGTTCGTCGTTGCGCCGATAGCCATAACGAGGCTCTACAAGCAGACAGGGGATAGCTCCACGCTCCTGAAGATCGCACTCCCGCTGGGAGTTTTCTGCGTGTTTCTCATTGCACGTCTGGTGTTCCAATACACGACGCGAAACATGACGCGAATTGCCAGGAAGGAAGCCACGGAAGGCTACATGTGCATACTTCCCTGGCTTATCGGCTTTGTCTCGTTCACGCTCGGCCCCATGCTGTTCTCCATATACATCTCCATGTGCGACTGGGACATTATCAACGCTCCCCGATTCGTAGGGCTGGCGAATTTTCAGCAGGCGCTGTTCCATGATTTTCGATTCATCCAGGCGTTGAAGGTGACCCTCACTTACGCCGCATTCGCACTGCCGCTCGGTCTTACCGGCGCACTGCTCGTCGCGCTGCTGCTCAACCAGAACGTGAAGGGGATGAGCATATTCAGGACCATTTTCTACATCCCCGCCATACTTCCCGGTATAGCCACTGCGATGCTCTGGCGGTGGATCTTCAACCCGGAAAACGGGATCCTGAACCTGATCATCGGCGCGATCAATCCACGACTGCTTCCAGTTGCGAGCGTGCTGAGTCTATGGCCTGTAGCGATCGGTGTTGGGCTAATCGTGGCAGTGTTGATCGTGCTGAAGGGCGTACAGATACTTGTCAGGCGCACGGAATCGGCTTGGGTCGGTGTCATGTGGCTGGTTCTGGCGCTCCCAATCGGCGGCCTGATAACGGCCGGATGGAGCACCGGTTTCGGCCTGATGAAAGTATCGCTTGCCGGTCCGCTGCCCCTGTGGCTGGGTGACCCGGCGTGGGCGCTCCCCGCGTTCATCATCATGAGCCTCTGGGGCGTGGGCGGCGGGATGATCATCTACCTAGCCGGACTGCAGGGCATACCCACTCAGCTTTACGAGGCTGCGGACATTGACGGCGCGAACCCGGTCGAAAAGTTCCGCAAGATCACGCTGCCAATGCTATCGCCGACGATATTCTTCAACTTGGTCATGGGCGTGATCGGTAGCTTCCAGGTGTTCACATCATCGTTCGTTATGACTCAGGGCGGACCGCATTACGCCACCTTGTTCTACTTGCTTTATCTTTACCAGAAAGCGTTCCAGTACTTCCAGATGGGCTACGCTGCGGCGATGGCCTGGATACTCTTCTTCATCATCCTGCTCTGCACGCTGCTGGTGTTCAAGTCATCAGCCGGCTGGGTCTACTACGAAGGTGAAGTAAAGGGAAGGAAATAGAGGTCAACTATGGCAACAACAGCGCCGGTACAGAATACACGCAGACGGAGCACGGCCAAGCTGTGGAGCAATACCCTAACCTATGCTCTGCTCGGTCTCGGCTCGACGCTCATCATGATCCCCTTCTGGTTTCTGATCAGAAGCTCGCTTATGGACCCGGGGAACATCTTCAAGCCTATCACGGGCGTAGTTGATTTCTTACACTGCGACCGCTTGTGGCAGAACTACCCGGATGCCCTGAAGTTTATGAACTTCACAGGCTGCCTGCGGAACACAGTCACCATCACATTCTTTGCGATGACCGGGCAGATCATATCGGCTTCCATAGTCGCATACGGCTTTGCCAGAATGCGGTTCCCCGGCAGGGATGCGCTGTTCATAGTGTTGCTGGCCACTATCATGCTGCCTCCGCAGGTGACGCTGATCCCGATCTTCAAGATATTCACCACCATCGGCTGGTATGACACGTTCTATCCGCTGACGGTTCCGGCTTATTTCGGCGGCGGCGTCTTTGCCATCTTCCTGCTGAGGCAGTACTACATGACCATCCCGATCGAGATGGACGAGGCGGCGAAGATAGACGGTGCCGGGACCTTCGGTATCTTCACGAAGGTCATACTTCCACAGGCAAAACCGGCGCTCGGCACGATAGCGATCTTCTCGTTCATGGGTCATTGGAACGACTTCCTCGGCCCGTTGATCTACCTCAGCGACCCTGCAAAGCGCACTCTTGCTCTGGCGCTCTGGTCATTCCAGGGTGAGCACGCGGTTGAGTGGCACTTGCTCATGGCGGCGGCGACTGTGGTCATGCTCCCGCTGCTCATCATCTTCTTCTGCGCGCAGAGATACTTCATCCAGGGCGTGGTGATCTCAGGCGTGAAAGGATAGAAGCGGTTCCAGGTGTCGGGTTATGGGTTTCAGGGGGACTGAATGTCTATACAACTTACCGCGGTCTTTTAGGATCGTGGCGAATGGATTGTAGCTTATATTGAAGAAATCCCTGGAGTGAACACCCAGGGACGAACCAAAGAAGAGGCCCGCGAGAACCTGGAGGATGCGCTTCAGATCTTCCTGGAGGCTAGCCCAGACGCCGCGAACTGACGGGAGGGCGAGTGTCCTCACGAGCCGCGATTAGTGCTCCATCGAATTTCCCGGTCGGACTAGTCGGACTCGTCTGACATGTCCGGCCTCCCACACTCCCATACACCCATGCTCACGCACTCCCCTAGTATCCCAGTCCTCGACCGAACGGGTACAGCCCGGGGATGGTCACCGGCAGCAGGCCGGACGGGTTCACGTCGCCGAAGATGACATCCGCTGCCGCCTGGAATCCGCAGTCCCGGTAGTTGTATGCCGCCACGTAAGCATTTGCCGAGGGGAAACTCGCTAGCTCGTATGGCTCTCTTAGGCCGACGACTATCACCGTTCGCCCCGCTGCTCGTAATTCATTCACCAGCGCGGCCTGCCCGACGTTCGCCGAAATCTGCGCTCTGGACGTCCCTATGATCGTCACATAAGCCGATGCCGCCGCGGTCTTGACCGTCGTCCGTTGGGCCGAAGTAGGGTTCACAACAAGCGCCAGCGACTGGATGTTGGAGTGCTTCGCTGCAATGGCGGCTGAGAACTTGGTCGCGGCATCGGCGACCGTCTCGGCGGATGCCTGAACCGTTACCACTAGGATCTTCTGGCCCGAGGTCGGGTGAAGCGGCAGGACGCCCGAGGTGTTCTGAACCAGCGTGATGCCAGATCTCGCCGCAGCCAGTTCGGCGGCCTTGTGCGCCTGGCTCCCCACGATACCGGCGGCGGCGTACTTGTCCACATACGGATTCTCGAACAGGCCGTATCGCTTCTTCAACTTCAGTATCCTGGTGACCGCCTGGTCAACCCTCGCCTGCGGTATCGTCCCGCTCTGCACTGCCGATTTGACGGCATTATACGCCATGTCCAGATTGGTTGGGCTTAGCAGAATATCCACGCCCGATTGAATTGACCTTACCGCAATCTGTCCGGCGTCACCAAAATTGTTCAATGCTCCCATACCAAGCGAGTCGGTCATACACACCCCATCGAAGCCAAGCTCGTCGCGAAGGTAGCCATCAATCACCAGGGGCGAGAGAGTCGCGGGATAGGTGGGATCCAGGCACGTAATCAGTATGTGCGCGGTCATTATGCAATCAATGCCGCTGTTGATGGCCTGTCGGAAAGGCTCGGCATGGATGGTGTTCAGCGTATCCAGATCGTAGGTCACAGATGGCAGACCGGAGTGGGAGTCTGTCGCCGTGTCGCCGTGGCCTGGGAAGTGCTTGCCCATCGCAATCGCCCCCGAGGCGTGAAGCCCCTGCATGTACGCAATTCCCATCGGCGCCACCAGGTCCGGCTGCTCGCCGAATGAGCGCACTCCGATGACCGGGTTCAGCGGGTTGTTGTTCACATCCAGTACCGGCGCGAGGTCCATGTTCCCGCCGACCGCCTTCAGCTCGCTGCCGAAGACGCTCCCCGCGCTGAACGCAAGGTCGGTGTTTCTGGATGCTCCGAGTGCCATGTTGCCGGGAAAGTCAGATCCACCAGTGATCCTCGTAACCCGACCGCCTTCCTGGTCCATGGAGATCAACAGCGGGATTCCGTGACTCGCTATCGCGCAGGCTTGTAGATCGTTGCTGAATTGAGCCGAGCGCGTCGGGTCGTTCAAGTTGCCATTGACCTGGAGGTAGATTACTCCGCCGAGGTGGTAAGTCTGGATAGTTTGTGCCATCGCAGTGGTGAACGTGTCGCCGGAGAACTGGATGTTGAAGAGCTGGCCCACCTTTTCGTCCAGCGTCATCGTCTTGACCCTGTTTGCCGCCCAAGATACGCGTGAAACCATGTCGTTCTTGCTCCTGACTTTCAGCACCCGGATCACCTCTCCGCCGACCTTCTCGGCTGAGCATATGCCCGTGACCACCATGTACTCAGAGTCTCTATCAATGGTGACACCGCTTGGGACGATGACCTTGATCTGTGGGCCGCCCGCCTCGCCCAGCATGAAGCTGTTGGTGTCTGCCGAATCGGATACCGCGCCCCAGACTGTCACCAGCAGTCCGATGTTGTTCAGGTTAGCGTCGTTAGTGATGCCCTGCTGGAGTCCGGACGTGCCGCCCGTGAGCGAACGCCCGACCAGTCCCACGGGCTTCACGACGAGACTGCCGAAGCCGCCCAGCGGATAACCCGTGGATGCAGCAATGTACCGCTCGCCGGTGCTAATGTCGGTCTCCATCGTGCCTGAGACGGTGACCAGATCGCCTTCCGCGAAGGTCTTGGCGGTATCCACCCTGATCCCCTGGCCTCGGTTGGTCTGTTCAACGTATGCGCGGCCCGTGAACGATGCGGTGACGGACAGGCCGGAATAGGTCACGGGGCTGCCGTTATCGAGAGTGGCTTTGGCCTGTTTCAGGCTGAGCGGATCAGCGGTGACAAGGCGCACCGAACACGCGACGAG
>JANYKG010000181.1 GCA_025358205.1 Armatimonadota bacterium | reverse complement strand
TCTCTGTCTCCGCACCTGCAAATCCACCGTACAGACCCACGCCTGTCTTCATCGTGATTCGCTCCACATATGTACCTGCAGCGACCCATACCTCATCTGCAGAAGCAGCAGCGGTGATGCCCGCGCTAACCGTCTTTTTGGCCAGCGCCCAAGAGTATCCGTTGTTTGAGTTGTCGCCAGTGGTGGAGACGCGGATGACTGAGCACCAAGACGGCGAGGAGAAAAGTATGAGAAGGCAAACTGTCAGCGGCGGTAGAATCCGTTGCATGATACCCGTTCGCATGTTCCAGCACCTCGATTGTAAGGTCCCGATCCCGAACTGCGAACGGGCCGAACTACAGCCAAACGTATTATTATTGTACTGCCGATTTAGCTCCCAGTCAATACCAGTTTTTGTGCAATGCAAACTTATCGCGCCAGATACTCCAAGGCATTCCGCAGCATGCGTTTGGCCACGGGATCATCGGCGAGGACGATGCTGCTCACCAGCGCCCTTCCCTGACCTGATGCGACCTCGAACATCGGCCAGGAGTACTGCTTGAGAACCGCATCAGCCGGAATATAGCCGTGCGGGTTGATATGCACCGCGTGCTTTGTAATCCCAGGCGTATCCGGGAACTGATAGGCGGTCCTGCAGCAGCGCACCACATCGCCGGGCATGGCATCCAGCCAGCGCATGTCCATCGGGTCCATGCCATCCAGAAGCTGTGGCGACTGGATATCAACGAACTCGCCGTTCGCGCCGACGACCTTGATTTGGTCCGCAGGAATGCCGGGGATGGTTTTGAGAACGCTAACATCCGGCTCAAGGAACAAAACCTTCCCGCCCCTGCTCAAGAAGCCGCCAATGCCGCTGACCGCTGACTCATCCACGCCGGACGCGACCACAACGGGGGTCTTGGTATCAAGCGACGCCCAATCAACTTTGGCAAGACTCTCGCACTTTGCGCCGAGGGCGGCAAGGTAAGCGCTCGTCTTGGGGTCGTTCTCCACCACCATCACCGACTGCTGTGTGGCATACCACGACGGCAGTGCGCAGAGAAGGTTGTAGGTATTCCGCGAGACGACCTCCCTGCCCTGCAGGAGCGTACACTCCAGCACCATGTCCGAGCGGTCTAACGGAAGGCTCTGCGGGACCTGGAACTCGACTTCCTTCTTGCACTTCCCGTAGTACAGGCAGTCCGGCATCCGCACCACACCCGATGATATCATCTCAGGGGCGGTAGACTCGCCGTAGATGCGCCACTCAAGCGTGAGATTCTGGAGTTTGTCGCGATCTATGTCGTCGTTCACAATGCAGACCTGGCTCTTGAACGTTTCGCCGGCCGTGAAATGCCGATTCGCGGTTTCCAGCGAAACCAGCACCGGCGAGTATGCCTTCTTCACGTCCCAGTAGACTGGGAACGGGGTGATCGTGTCGGCGATGTAGGCATCCTTGAACCAGCAGAAATTGCAGAAGAGGCTCCAGCCGACGAGGCGGGCCTTGTCGCGCCTGATCTTCTCGGCGGTCTCCTTCATCATCAGGCCCTGGAACTCCAGGTACATATCCGGACGGGCAGTGTAGAAGGCATTCTGTCCGACCCATGCGCTGGCCTTGACCTGATAGTCCTTGAGGCAGTGACCGGTATCCACATCGCTGTACGGCAGACCGTGTTCCTGCGTGATAAGCGGCCTGTTGCCGGGCGCGGGCTTGCCTTCTATGTCCTTCACATTGGCCTGGAGGATGGATCCGCCGTACCAGCCGAAGTAGTAATGGCGGTCGTCTATGTCGCCGTCGTCCATGTTGTTCGGCTTGACGATCTTGTCGTAGTCCTCCTGGCCCCGCACATAGCCGGAGTAGAAGACGATCGGGAGGTCTGGCGTGATCTCGCGGGTAGCCTTCACCACGTCGGAGAAGATGCGGCACTTCTCGACCTCTCGCGCCGGATCTTTGTCGTGGTCGGGGTAGTTCTCGTTGTTGATGGTGAGCATGAGCATGGCGGGATGGTTCCGGTACGCGCGAACGTAGCCGTACCAGTCCTCACGCCAGGAGTCTAGCAGTTCCTTGTCAGGAATCGGGGCATTGTTGAGGAACAGCCACGGCCAATGACCCTCGATGCTGACCCCAACGCCCTGCTTGTCCGCTGCATCCAGCCATGTGTGCCCGACCGGGTTGCCGTGGAAGCGAGTCATCATTTCGTTTCCGTCATGCATGAACTTCATGAACTTGTTCGCGAGGGCCTTGTCGTTCACGGTGACGCCCAGCGGAGGCTCGTTCGCGCCGCGCATGAAGTAGGGCTTGCCGTTCAGGTAGACCTTGTCGCCCTTGACCTGGAACGTCCGGAAGCCGACTGTGGTGATGCTCTCGTCCACAACGGTCTGGTCGCAAATGAGTTGAGTCTTGAGCGTGTAGAGGTTCGGATGCTCGGGTGACCAGAGCTTCGGCTTCAAACCGCTGATTGCGGCTTTGGCCGTGAATAAGCCCGTACCCTTCAGCACGAGCGCATCTCTTGTGCCGCGATAGAGCGACTGCCCGGTGGCGACGTCGGTGATCGTGTGACGGACCTTCATCAGCTCGCAGAATTGACCGTCAACGGTCGTCTCGATATTCGCGCCGGTCAGTCCAGGTCGGAAGAACACATCGGCGATTCGGCATTTGTTGGTGATCTCCAGCTTCACCGGTTGCCAGATACCGCCCATCAACTCGTGGAAGTAGAACCCGTGAGGGAGCTTGTTCAGCATGTCGTTCGTCACGCTAACGGTGACCGCCACTGCCGCGACTTGCTTGGCCGCCTCGGGATCCGCCTTGCCCTCGGAGACGAATACCGCGAGCAGGTTCCGCTTGCCGGGTGTAACGTATGGGGTGACCTCGCACTCGATAGGCCCGAACATACCCACATGGCTGGCAACCGGTTTGCCGTTCCAGTAGACCTGAGAGATAGAGGCGATGGCATCGAACTTGAGCACAAACCTCTTGCCCTTCGCGGACGCGGGAACCTCGATCCACTGGCGGTACCAGCCGGATGTGGTGGCCTTGGGATCGAAGGTTAGGCGGTCCACTCGCTCCTGCTCGTGAATCTGGTGCCAGAGTGACGTGCGACCGTCATATGATGCCCAACGGACCGGTGTCCAGAACTGCGGAACGTCCATGATGTGCCAGGATGAATCCGCAAGCGCGGGGTCAGCGCCAATCTGCGATGCCTGCAGTTCTTGTGATGGCTTGAACAACCACTTGCCGCACAGGTCAACAGTCTGACGCGGCGCAGATTGACTCCCGATGGTCACAGTCTTGTACCCAGCACGGTCCTTCACGCGTAAAGCTTCCGTCCGCCACGCCTCTGACGTAGACGCGAACACCGTACTACCGCACAGCAGGGCAAGCAAAGAAATGACAAACCTTCTCATGATTGATACCCTCTCCTACCAACTAAGACATGAAGCCTACCGGCCTGTTGGCACTGGATTTCCGAATCCAGTGCGGTCCGCCGCGGCGGACGTTCCGGAAACACAGGCTAGGCTACGGCATGCCATCTCCGGCTTCGCCGGCGCTCGGGATTCGGAAATCCCGATCTAACGTTCGCGGCATCTACGCATCGGTTTTCCCAGTCTAACACCCAACACCTAGCACCAAACACCTGCCCGACCTATCCCGCCATTGTCGGCGTCGGTGTCGGCCCGTGATCCTCAGGCCGTCTGCCCTTCAGCAGCGTGACCACCACCACCGCCGCAAGCGGGTGCATGAAGGCCACGATGAAGAACATTGGCGTGTAACCGTGGTACTTCACCATCCACCCGATGAACGGCATGAACACCATGCTGCCGACCGTGGAAACCGTCGCCGTAAAGCCGGATGCACACGCCACCAGCCGCTTCGGGAACAGGTCCGCCGGCAGGGTCAACATGCTCGCAGCCCACGCCTGATGCCCGAACGCGACAATGCATATGAAGAAGATCGCCAGGTACTGACTGCCCACCAGCGCAGCAGGGATCGAACAGGGCATCAGCGCCGCGCACGTACACATCGCGATCTTGCGCGCGGTGATAACTGAGTATCCACGCTTGATTAACCAGCTTGAATACGCGCCTCCCGCGAGGCTTCCGAAGTCCGACGCCAGGAACGGCATCCATGCAAACATGCCGATCTTCGCCAGGTCCCAGTGCCGGGCGTCATGCAGGTACAAAGCTATGAAGTAGAGGTAGAATCCCCAAACCGGGTCGGAGAGCATCCGCCCTATGCCTAATGCCCAGAAATCCTTCCGCCCCAGCACCTCGCGCCAGACGCTCTTCGTTTCACAGGTCGCCAGGGTCTCATCCTGACCCGCGTGGATGTATTCCAACTCTTCCTTCGAGATTCGCGGGTGATGTTCAGGCGAGTAGTACAGGAACAACCAGCCGATCACCCATATGAAGCCCAGTGATCCCGTGGCAATGAAAGCGGCCTTCCATCCGTAGTGCGGTATCAGCCAGATTGCGATGAGCGGTGGGGCGATGAGTGCGCCGAGTCCTGCGCCGCAGTTGTACACCCCGGTCGCGAAGGCTCGCTCTTTGGCAGGGAACCATTCGGAGACTGCCTTAGCCGCGCCGGGGAAGTTGCCTGCCTCCGTTACGCCAAGTAACGCTCTCAGTGCGGAAAACGACCAGAACCCGCCGCCAAGAGCATGCATCATGCTGGCGATAGACCAGGCGGTCACTGAGACAGCCAGCCCGCGCCGAGTGTTCACCCTGTCAATGAACCGACCGACCAGTGGCTGACCAATACCATAGGCAACCGTGTACGCCGTCACGATCCACGAGTACTGCAGCTTGTCGAGATGGAACTGGGGGAGTATGACCACGCTGGCGATGGAAAGCGCCTGGCGGTCGAGATAACACAACATGGTGGAGAGCATCAGGAAGCCGACCATGTACCAACGCAGGTTCTTCACGAGACGTAACCTCCGATAAGGCGGTATGATAGTGAAAGAATAGGCGATTCGCGCTCCTCACGTCAAGGGCGCCGCTCGATGCTCGATCCTCGATACTTGATTCTCGATACGGAACCGCTGACGCTTGAATGGCTCGGTTCGCTGACGATATGGTATGATATGCGCGAAACAACACAAGGAGATCGAAATGAAACTCAAAGCCTTACTCATCATCGCTGTACTTATGGCATCCTGGACCGCCGTCTACGCCCAGCAACCGCTCGGAATGCTGGACGAGATACCCATTCTGAAAGACTACAAGGCCATGCGCGCGTCCAGCGCCGACCCTAACTGGAAGAACGGGAACGGCGACGCTCGGCCAATCGCACCCGGCCAGACCCTCACCCTCGCCGAACTATCCGGCCCGGGTCGCATCGCGCACATCTGGTTCACCATCGCGGACAACGAGAAATTCTACGGCAAGAAGCTGGTCCTCAAGATGTACTGGGACGGTGAGAAGACCCCCAGCGTCGAGTCGCCGATGAACGACTTCTTCTGCGAGGGGCACGGCATGGACTACCCGGTCAACTCCCTCCCCTTCCGCGTGACTTCCAACGGTCGCGGGCGTAACTGCTACTTCCCGATGCCGTTTGGCAAGTCCGCTCGCATCGAGGTCACGAACGAGGGCAAGGAGCCATGCCACGCGCTTTACTACTACATTGACTGGCAGAAGCTGCCGAAGCTGGACAAGGACAGCGCCTACTTCCACGCCAAGTACCGCCAGGAGTTCCCGTGCAAATCCGGCGATGACTACCTCATCCTTTCCGCCGTCGGCAAGGGCCACTACGTCGGCTGCAACCTCTCCGTCCGCTGCCTGGAACCAAGCTGGTGGGGCGAGGGCGACGACTTCTTCTATATCGACGGCGAAACCGAACCGAGTCTGCGCGGCACCGGTTCCGAGGACTACTTCTGCGACGGCTGGGGCTTGCGGCAGATTGACGGGCTGTTCTACGGCTGCCCGCTGATGGAAGGCCTGGACACGCTCGACCGCACAACCGCCTATCGGTTCCACATCCCCGATCCCGTGCCGTTCACGAAATCGCTGAAGGTGACCATCGAGCACAAGGGCGCGGGGCCGCTCCCCGACGGCAAGTGGTCGGGCTTCAAGGAGCGCGCGGACGACTTCTCCAGCGTGGCCTACTGGTACCAGACCGAGCCGCATGTGGAGTTCACGAAGATGCCGCCGGTCGAGCAGCGCCTGTACCCGTCAACAACCATTGAGATCGAGGGCGAGACGCTGATTCCCTCCTCCACGGCGAAGAAAGAACTCGTGCAGAGGCAGGGCATCGGCGGAAGCAGCGGCGGCGCACAGCTCTTCTTCACGCCTCCAAGCAAGGAAGAGGCCGACCTGTCCGTGAAGTTCGCCGTGCAGAAGGCCGGGAAGTACGATGTCCGCCTGCTGATGACCAAGTCATGGGACTACGGCATCTACCGGGTTTACCTGGACGGCACGCTCATCGGCAAACCGATGGACCTCTATTCGGCGGACGTGGTAGCGGCGCCTGCGACCAAGCTCGGCAAGCTCGACCTTTCTGCCGGGGATCACACCCTGCGCTTCGAGTGCATCGGCAAGAACGACGCCTCCAAGGGCTTCTTCCTGGGTCTGGATATGATAGAGCTGCTGCCGGTGAAGTAGAGGCCGGTGTGGAGTGCGTTGGAGCTTGCTCCCGCCTTCATGCAGGAAGCTTGCTCCCGTGGTCTACGCAGGAGCAAGCGCATGCATGAGAAGCGCTTGAGCAAGCACAAGCGCTTCATGTTCAGACGAACGGTGATTGCAGACCCAGCGCTCAATCCATGGGCCGTCCATAGTAATCATGCAGCTTGCCTTCGACCTCCGGGGTGACAGGCTTCCTGGGATCGAATTCGGGGCTATCCTTGATCGCATCTCTCGTCAGGTCTACCTGAATATTCGACTTCTCCCAGCACAGATGCTTGATCCATTTCGGAGACACCAGAACCTTCTTCCCCGGCAGCCAGTTGCGTGTACCTACGAGCAAATAGCTGATGGCCCAAGTCTCGTCGTCCACCATGAAGTCTTCCATATGCCCGATCTCGCCATCGGTGGCCTCGATGTGGCAACCGGTTATCTCTGATGCGCTCCGTAGATGCGTATCGCGCTCAGGCTCCTCCTGCAGCGTTTCATCTTCGTCTTCATCCTCAGCATCCATTACCAGCAACGGCGCGGCTTGGAACACGCCCTGTATCGGACCGCCCCAGTAGATCGGCCAGCCGTAATAGCTGTGTAGATCAGTCTCGTGCTGTCGCAAAATTGCTTTCTCGGTGTCAATGCTTGGGCTGTTTTGCACCTGTTCTCTGGTCAGTTTCACTGGGAAGGTCCGCGATTCCCAGTCGGGGCTGTCCAGGGCGGACGATGCGATTAGCACTCTGCGATCAGACATCCACCCGCCTGTGTCCACCACGGCATAGCGCACGCCCCAGCCCTGGTCGTCGAAATAGAAGTCGTAGACCGTTCCGATGTCACCATCGTTGGCGCGAATTGTGTAACCCTTCAGATCATTTAGACTGCGTTTCATAGAATTGTCTCCTTCCCTGCATAGTATTGTGCTCTAGGATTCTCGTCACTCGTGAATCTTACTCGTACTCTCAACGGCGCTATCTGCGCCGTTTGCCCCGCCAGTTGCGCCTTGCGCAACGAGAGGTCTTCCGGCTTGGTTCTCCCATCCCCTGTTCGATGTTCGAAGATGGACGTTCGACGTTGGATGTTCGCCTCTCCCAGCTCTAGTATACCCCGACTAACCAATCGCTATTCATCGGACTCCTCCTGCTCCTGATCTTCCTCCGTGTTCTCGGCGCCTCGGCGGTTGGATGCGTCCCTTCCCAACCGATAACTGGTCACTGATCACTGGCGGGGTGACAGGACGTCCCGGTCACTCCGCGAATCGCCTTTTTGGCAATTCATAAAAAACTGTTTTCAACAAGTTTTGTTCACTCGGATCTCGCCTGCGTAGCGAGTAGAACCTGATGCTGTTTTGGCTAAGGTCTACCTCAGCC
>JANYKG010000177.1 GCA_025358205.1 Armatimonadota bacterium | reverse complement strand
CAAAGTACACACTCCAGCAGGAATGACCATTCTCGCAAGACTCTCTTGAACCGCCTGCTTGTTCGTGCTAAACTTGCAGTAAGGTTGAGATCAAAGTGTGAATGGAGGACCATCATGTCGGACGATAATGGAATTACCAGGCGTGAGTTTCTGAAAGGCTCGGCTGCGACGGGAGCGGCTGTGGGGCTGGGGATAATGGGCGCGGGGTCAGCCGTGGCGGCGCCGAGGGTGCTGGGGGCCAACGACCGAATCCTGGTCGGGATGATCGGGACCGGCGGCAGGATGAACACCCACATCCATGATCTGATGGCGCTGTCGAAGGAGCCTGAGAAGAAGGTCGCTATCACCGCGGTCTGCGATATCTACGACGTGCGCAAGGACCGCGCGAAGGGGGCGACCGGCGGCGAGGCCTACCACGACTACCGCAAGCTCCTGGAGCGGAATGACATTGACGCGGTTGTCATCGCATCGCCAGACCACTGGCACGCTCGTATGGCGATTGATGCCATGGAAGCCGGCAAGGATGTCTACCTCGAAAAGCCTATGACCTACACCTGGCAGGAAGCCAAGGAAGTGGCGGCGGTCACGGCTCGCACAGGTCGAGTCCTGCAGGTCGGCGCGCAGTCCTGCTCCAATGACAGATGGTGGCAGGCAAACAAGCTGATCAAGGACGGCGCACTGGGCAAAATCCTGTGGACAAGTACCAGTATATGCCGCAATTCCACCAAGGGCGAGTGGAATTACCCGATTGACGACGGGGCGAGCCTTGCCAATCTCGACTGGAAGGCGTGGCTCGGGTCAGCCCCAAAGCGCGAGTTCAGCAAGGAGCGCTACTTCCGGTGGAGGAAGTATTGGGACTATTCCGGCGGCATTGCGACCGATCTCTTCTATCATCAGCTATCTCACATGCAGATCGCGCTCGGCCCGGAGTTCCCAAAGCGGGTTTCGGCAGGCGGCGGTATCTACGTGCAGAAAGACCGCGACGTGCCGGATACCTTCCACATGATTGTTGACTACCCGACCGACCACACGGTAGTGCTGTCCTCATCCATGGCCAATCGAGTAGGCGAGACGGAGGTAATCCGCGGTCACGAGGCGACCATGTATTTCGAGGATCCAGGCGTGGTGGTCAGACCGGAGAACGAGTTTGCTGAGTCGAAGAAAGAGGTATCGGTCGCGCTTCAACCCAGAGCGAGTCATATGCAGAACTGGCTGGACTGCATCCGCACCCGGAACAAGCCGCATCTGGACGCTGAGACCGGCTACCGAATCATGGTGGCAATCCACCTCGGCGTGCAGGCCTACCGGAAAGAGAAAGTCATGCGCTTTGATCCGATAAAGCAGCAGGTAATCTGAGGGTTAAGCTCATGAGACCAGCCCTGATGGTATTCGCGGTCATCGTTTGTTCTCAATTTGGAGGATGGGCAATGTCAAACGACTTTATCCCAACCGAGTCGCCCAGGGACTCGATCAGCGCGTCACCTGCGGAGATTAAGCAGGTACTGGACTGGACGCAGACGGTGTTCGGCGAGACCAGGCCGCCGGTCTCGGACGATATCTTCATGCTCTCCAGTGCGGCCGTCCCGTTCTCGTTCAAGTACAACGGAGTAGCGTCGTCGGAGTTCATCTCGAAATGGAACCGCAAGGCAGAGAAGCAGGATAACGCCGACCGAGTGTGCTACACCACCAGCTACACGGACCCTGTGACGGGCCTCGTGGTGACCGCAACCGCAACCGCCTTCAAGGAGTACCCCGCCGTCGAGTGGCTGCTAAACTTCGAGAACACCGGTAGCGCCGACACACCGATAATCGAAGACATCCGAACCACGGACGTCAATCTGCTTACTGGTGAGAGCAAGACCCCTGTCGTGCTCCACCAACTGCACGGCGATTCCTGTGGAGATCTCAGCTTCCTGCCGTTCGACACCATGCTGGATGCGGGCGGCAAGTTCACACTGGCTCCATCGGGTGGTCGTCCATCTAACACCACTGCCTTCCCGTTCTGGAACCTGCAGTTCGGTGATCGCGGGTTTGTGACGGCAGTGGGCTGGTCCGGCCAGTGGGCGGCATGGTTCGACCGCGCTGCTGACGGCGCCACCAGGTTCCAGTCAGGCATGGAGAAGACCCACCTCCTGCTGCATCCAGGCGAGAAGATACGCACTCCCCGCGTGCTGATGATGTCATGGAGCGGCGACAGGCTGGCCGCGCAGAACCGCTTCCGCAGGCTGATGCTCTTCAAGTATGTGCCTCAGGAAGACGGCAGACCGCTCCGTCTGCCCATCGCCCTGCAGTCGTTTGATCGCTACCACGGCACGTCGTGGTGGCCGACTGAGCAAGGCCAGTTGGACGCCGTGAAGACCGCCAAGGAACTCGGCTGCGACACCTACTGGTTCGACGCGGCGTGGTTTGTGGGCGACTTCCCGAACGGCGCAGGCAACTGGTTCTACAAACCCAAGGAGTTCCCCAACGGTCTCAAGCCCATTGGCGATCTCTGCAAGTCGTTGGACCTGGATTTCGTCGTGTGGTTCGAGCCGTGCAGGGTAGCGGCGGACACACAGGTAATGCGCGAGCACCGTGCGTGGGTGCTCGGCCCCGATACCGGCGGACTCTACAACCTGGGAAACCCTGATGCCAGGCGGTGGATGACCGATCTGCTCTCTCAGCGGATCAGCGAATCCGGGATAACGGTCTACCGCGAGGACTACAACATTGACCCGCTGGCTTTCTGGCGTGCAAACGATGCACCGGATCGGCAGGGGATGACGGAGATTCAGTTCGTCGAGGGGCACTACGCCATGTGGGATGAACTCCGCAAACGGCATCCCGGCCTGTGGATAGACAACTGCGCCAGCGGTGGGCGGCGCATTGACCTGGAAACCTGCATGCGTTCGGTCCCTCTGTGGCGGAGTGACACCGGCTGCTGGGCCGGTCACCCGGAGTGGAACCAGACGCAGAGCATGGGGCTATCGCAGTTCGTGCCGCTCAACACATGCCCCGGCTGGGAGCCGACCACCTATGCATTCCGCAGTTCCGGGACAGCCGGCGCGTTGTGCGAACTCGGATACGCCGATCCAGGGTTCCCTAAGGATGCCGCGAAGAAGGTGATTGCAGAGGCCAGGGCAAACCGCAAGTATTGGTACGGCGACATGTACCCGCTCACGCCGATCACTCCTGCGCTTGACCAGTTCTTTGCCTATCAACTCCACCGAGCCGACATTAACGAAGGCATGGTGATGGCTTTCCGCCGACCGGAGTGTTCGACGCTAGGGCTGATAGTCGGTCTGAACGCACTGAACGCGAAGACGAAGTACCAGGTCGAGTTCATAGACGGCGACGGCAAGAAGACCACCCTGAAGATGACCGGTGATGAGCTGATGCATGCCGGGCTGGAATTGCGCATACCAAGGAAGGCTGACAGCCTTCTCGTCCGCTACAAACCGGCAGGCAAGTGATGATTGGAGTGGGCACGATGCAAATGCGTTGCACTTTGATATGGATGATTCTGCTCGCGATTGTGACGCCGTGTCATGCCGCCAAGGCCCAACCTCGTGAGTTGCTGGTGTGCGGGGCGGATGAGGTGTTTGCCCTGAACGTAGATGCCGCAACGCCGATCAAGGTATGGCGGTGGAAGGCCAAGTCGCGTTGGGAACTACCGAGCCAGCTCAAGAAGCGGTTCTACAACACCGATGAGTGCAAACCGGTTGACGGTGGGAAGCGAGTACTGATCACGTCGTCCGGTGGGGCGACCGCGCTGGTCGAGCGGAGGACAGGCAGAGCCGTGTTCTGGGCGGCGACGCCGTATGCGCATTCTGCGGATCTAGTGCCGGGTAACAGGGTAGTCGTCGCGTGCGCCACCAAGGCCGACCGACTGGTTGTATTCGATGTCGGCTCACCGGACAAGGAGGTCTACAGAACTCCGCTAACAGGCGCGCATGGCGTGGTCTGGGACGAGCAACTGCATGTGCTCTGGGCGCTGAGCGACTCCGAATTGCGAACTTACCGACTGGTGAACTGGGAGTCCGATCACCCCTCGATGGCCGTCCAGGATGTATACAGACTTCCGAAGGGCGGCGGACATGATCTGTATCCTGTTCCCGATTCAAGCGACTTGACGGTGACAGCCAGCTCGCTCTGCTGGCGCTTCGACCGCGAGAAGCGGGAGTTCCGCCCAATCACCGACATCAAGAAACCGTGGAGCATCAAGAGCATCTCGATTGACCCGGTTACCAGCCAACTCGCCTACGTCCAGGCTGAGGGCGGCAACTGGTGGACGGAGAACATCCGTATCCTTCCTGACAGAACTATCAACCTCCCCGGCGCGCGGGTCTACAAGGCCCGCTGGAACATCTCTTCGTATTGACCTCAGACAGCCCCCGAGAAGAATAATCCAAACCTTCATAAAATTTATCTTGACATTTGTTTTATTTATGGTAAAATGAAAATGAACCTGAATGATATTGAATGGAGGAAGGTCATGACAGAAGAAGATGAAAGGCGCAGATGGACGGACCACCTCGGTGACGAGGACCTGGCGTTCCTGAAACGATTCGTGCTGCTGTCGGGTTCGCTGAAAGACCTGGCGTCGTCGTACGGGATATCGTATCCGACGGTGCGACTTCGGCTGGATCGCGTGATCGAGAAGATCAAAGTCTGGGACAACGAGGAGATCACCAGCGATTTCGAGAAGCTTCTGCGCACCATGTACGTTGAAGGGCGTATGGCCATGGGCACACTGAAGCAGTTGCTGGCGGCCCACAGAAAGGAAGAGGGTGAATAGAATGAAGACCATCATTGCTGTTCTAGGCCTGATTTCAGTAGGAATGGCGGGCCATTCGCAGATACGCAGGGAAGTATCGTGGGCGGACTACGCGAGCGAGAATGAGGCCGGCAGACACGTGATACTGCCAACCCATGATACACGCTTTGCGCAGTTGAAGGTTGATAACCCCTCATCCAAGTCAGTTACCGTACACGTCCTTACATTCGATAATCCGGGCATCAGAAAACAGACATACGCGGTCACCGGCATGGTCAGATACGAGCATGTAGAGGGAAAGGCGTATCTGGAGATGATAAGCGTCTTCTCGGATCACGAGCAGTATTTCTCCAAGACGCTCGAATCTGGGATATTGGCCCCACTTACCGGCTCGTCCGGCTGGCGCAGATTCGTATTGCCGTTCGATCTCATGGAGACCAAGGATAAGCCGAAGTCACTCAGGATCAACGTTGTATTTCCGGGCGAGGGCGTGGTCTATCTAGGCCCGTTGAGCATAGTGGAACCGGCCGCCTCAGCGGAGATGATGGGAGCGCCCGGTCAGTGGTGGAGCCGGATGTGGGCGGCGAGGTGGTCTGGGATCATAGGCGGGGCTTTCGGCAGTCTGTGCGGCATACTCGGAGCGTTGACCGGCTGGCTGGCGGCGAGGGGCAAGGGACGTAAGATCATCCTCGGCGCGTGGACTGTTACGGTGTGCGTCTCAGCCGTCTCCCTGGTCGCAGGGATCGCCGCATTGATCGTCAAGCAGCCGTACTACGTGTACTATCCCCTGCTGATGCTCGGTTTCATCGGCGGCGTCGTGGGAGGATCACTTATAAAGACGGTGCATGTTACCTACGCTTGGGCCGAAATGCGCAAGATGCATGCCAAGGACATGATGGGCCAGATAAGTTAGTCCACGATCTTCAGGTTGGGCCATCCCTTAAGCTCGGGGATGGCTTCTACCTGCCGTCTGTCCACAATGATCTCAGTCGTGTCCGGCAGTTGCAGCGCCTCAGGCGGGATAGACGTGAGTGGATTGCCGAGCAGCGCCAGGAGCTTCAGGTTCGTGAGCTTCCCGATCTCCGGCGGTAACGACGCCAGTTCATTGTGCGATAGATACAGCGACTCTAGCGCAGCCAGTTCACCGATCTCCGGCGGAAGAGACGTGAGATGGTTGTTATCCAGGTTCAGAGATGTGAGCCTGACCAACACTCCTATCTTCGACGGAATCTCCGTCATCTCGTTGGATCCCAGGTCGAGGTCCTCTAGCTTGGTGAGATTGCCAATGGTGGGCGACAAAGCGCGGATCAGGTCGCGGCTCACATCCAGTTCCCGGAGCTTCGTAAGCTTGGCAACCTGCGGAGGCAATGTGGCGAACTGATTCTGACTCATGGACAGCATGGTCAGTTTCTTCAGATTTCCCAATTCAGGAGGCAGTGTGGCGAAGTTGTTGTCGTCCAGGGCCAACTGGGTCAGGTTGATCAGTTGGCCGATACCCAACAGGTGCGTGAGCAAATTTCCGTAAAGGTACAGTCCCTCCAATTGGGTTAGCTGCCAGATCTCGTCAGGCAGGGTCTCCAGCAGCCCCTCGGAGAGATCGAGTTCCGTCGCACCTTCATCCGCAGCCTGCTTGATCAAGGTTTCCACCGGCAGCCGGGCGGGTCGCGGTTTCCTTCTGAGCCGAATATAAGGCCACATGACGACCTTCATGAGCCTGTACAGGCCGACAGGAGGCTCGCCTCGTTCGGCGGCTGGTCCCGTGATCCCGAGCGCCTTGCCAATCACCTGTGCCAGCACAACCAGCGTCAGCGCCAGTATACCAAGGAAGATGAAGATGGCAGCCGCCAGCTTGCCGGCGCGCGGCATCCACGGCCGGTCCGCCAGCCACATGAGCGGGGCCGATACCAATATCAGCATCATTGCGCAACCCAGCGCTCCGCTCTTTGTGTCCTTCATGTCGCTCACGCTCTACCTCCTTGCGGTATCATCAGGATAATTGTACAGGCAACCAGCCGAGTGTGGCAATATCTGACAGGAGAGTCCGGCGCACTCATCGAATGTATGCCATGATCCACAAAACAGTAACAAGGAACACATTTTAACCATGCACTTCGACCCATTGAGACCTAACCGCTTCCTCTGCGGTGACGAGCGATACGAGTTCGCGCACGGAACGAACTCGGTGTGCGTATACGATATCCACACGCTGGACTTTGTGAAGGAAATACCGGTCGGGCAGGAGCCGGACTGCCATTCCACATCGCTGAACAATCGGTTCCTCTACATAGCCTGCGCGGACGGTCTGTATATCATCTCGCAGGAGTCGCTTGAGGTAGTGAACATTGTGGATACCGGGCACGTCTACGCTACCAACGTCATGCCCGACGGCGGAACGATGCTTCTGCATGACTCGCTCGGTGGTATACTCGTGCTGAAATTCATCCAGGATATGCAGAAGATCAGCATTCTCAAACGCATTGACGTTCTGGGCAAGAACGTGCCGCTAGAGACCCTCGGCGGCAAAGGGCATTTCATAGGCGACGGCAGGTATTATCTCTGCGCAGCCTGGCAGGACGCGGCTTTGTACACCATTGACCTGACCGACTACACCGCCAAAAAATACATGTCCAGCCCGTTTCTCTTGCTGGGCGACGATCTCGTTGTCACGCCGGACAAGTCCAAGGCATACGTTGCGTGCTACCAGTCGC
Organism: Armatimonadota bacterium; assembly: GCA_025358205.1. Classification (GTDB taxonomy): domain Bacteria; phylum Armatimonadota; class UBA5829; order DTJY01; family DTJY01; genus JANYKG01. Next base: position 14,053 of record JANYKG010000177.1, on the reverse strand, counting down.
CTAGTTCCATCGCCGTTATTGACATCGCGGGCAGAAAACTGATAAAGATGATCCACACCGGCACGGGTACGTGTGGATTGACAATGACCAACGACGAGCGATACGTGATCGGGTCGAACGATCAGGACGACTCGATCAGCGTGATTGATACGAAGCGAGATGAGGTCGCGGCCGTTCACAATGCGCGCGCCGGATTCGACCACCTCGGAATCAAGGGCTACATCCAGGGCATCAGCATCGGGCAGAACGACGAGGTATACGTCTACGGCTGCTCCGGCAACGGCGCGATCGTGCGATTCGACGATATCACGGGCGAAGGTCGCTGGACGATCTCGTACCCGGGCGGAAGAGCGAACAGTAATCAGTAATCAGAGAGAATGACAGATGGGAGGCGGAAATGTCATATCAGGCGGTTCAACTATCACGTCGGCAATTCTTGAAGGGGTCGTTGGCCGGGGCTGCGTGCCTCGGACTCGGCGGATTGGCGCTAAATGCCTTCGCCGAATCGGAAAAGCCGCCTAACTTTATCTTCATCCTCGCGGACGATTTGGGTTACGGTGACCTTGGCTGCTTCGGATCACCGCTCATCAAGACCCCGAACCTGGACCGCATGGCTAAGGAGGGCATGAAGTTCACGGACTTCTACGCTCAACCTGTCTGCACGCCTTCCCGCGCCGCTCTGCTAACGGGCTGCTATCCGCTCCGGGTTAGCCTGCCGAACGTCATCAACTACAGCAACAAGATCGGCATCAGCGACAAGGAGATCACCATCGCCCAGATGCTTAAGCAGAAGGGCTATGCCACCGCCTGCATCGGAAAGTGGCACCTGGGCTGGCAGAAGCCGTTCCTCCCAACCCATCATGGGTTCGACTACTTCTACGGCCTGCCGTACAGCAACGACATGAAGTACGGCAACGATGCCGTGCCGCTGATGCAAGGTGAGGAGATTATCGAGCAGCCTGCCGTGCTGGAGACTCTTACTCCCCGGTATACGGAGCAAGCCATCAAGTTCATCACGGAGCATAAGGATAAGCCGTTCTTCCTCTATCTGCCGCACACGTTCCCGCATGTGCCGCTTAAGACTGCGCCACCATTCGAAGGTAAGTCGGCGCGCGGGCTATACGGCGATGTGGTGGAAACGCTCGACTGGAGCGCAGGGCAGATATTCGATGCCCTGAAGAAGCTGGGGCTTGACGACAATACGCTGGTGGTCTTCACGTCGGACAACGGGCCGTGGCTAATCAAGGGCAAGGACGCCGGGAGCGCCGGGCCTCTGCGTAGCGGCAAGGGCACAACGTGGGAGGGCGGTCTGCGCGAGCCTACCATCATGCGCTGGCCTGGGCACATACCAGCGGGGTCCACATGCTCAGAGGTTACGAGCACAATTGATATTCTGCCGACATTTGCGAAACTGGCAGGTACAAAGCCGCCGAGCGACCGGATCATTGACGGGAAGGACATCCTGCCGTTGATGCTGGGCAAACCGGGCGCGAAGTCACCGCATGAGACGTTCTTCTACTATCGCTCCGATCAGCTTCAGGCGGTCCGCTCCGGCAAATGGAAGCTGGTTGTGCCGCACCAAGACCCGCTGGACAAGTCAGACGTGCCGCTGTCGCTCTACGACCTGAAAGCGGACATCGCTGAGAAGACCGACCTATCCGCGAAATACCCCAGCATAGTGAAAAGGCTGCAGGGATATATCGAGCGGATGCGCGAGGACCTGGGCGACCAAATCACCGGTGCGCCCGGCAAGAACCGCCGTCCGCCCGGAAAGGTTCCGGGATAGGCTATTTGGTTGCAGTCGCCGGGGCGGCGGTTGTGGCCGGTTTGGGCGCAGGTACGGCCTTCGGTATGCGCGCAGTCCAATCCGCGAGGATCTTCGCGATCTTGGGATCATCCGGGATAGTCTTGTCAATGGTCACCAGGTCGCCCTTGCAGCTCATGAGTGTGTATCGGCCATCATCATTGCGGTGGAAGATCACCTTCGTGCGCCCCATCCACCGACCCCAAGCCCCAGCCTGGACGACGGGAACCTGGCCCATCGAGAACTTGGATGGCTCGGCGACTTTGACCATCTGCGGCGTCCTGATCACGCTATGAGAGTGTCCGCCGAGAATGATGTCTATGCCTGGTACAGCCTGTGCCAGCGCAACATCAGCCCCGCGTCCCAGGTGACTCAGCAGCACCACGATATCAGCTTTCTGCCGCAGTTCCGGGACCAGCTTCTTCGCGACGTCCAGGGCAGGGATTTGCTCCAGCCCCAGTTCTTGTCTGGCCGCATACGGCGATGTATTCACCAGATCCGTGATGAGGCCAAAGAACGCCACCCGCACGCCGCCTATCTCGCGGATAACATACGGCTGTAGGTACAGTTTGCCGGTTTTGGCATCCACAAGGTTCGCGCATATCCAGGGAAACGCAGAGTCCTTGTGATTGCGAAGCGTGTCCGGCGAATGCCACTGGAACTCGTGGTTGCCCGGCTCCATCGCGACGTAGCCCATAGCATTCATCGCTGCTACGGTCGAAGCGCCGTGAAAAGGCTTGGTCAAGTCGGTATATCCGTAAGTCGTGTCACCCGAGTCCGCCAGCACCACGGGCGTTCGCGTCTCGGCGCGGGTGCGTTCGACAATCGTGGATATGCGCGCTAATCCACCGATGTCCACAACCGCGGGCCTGTTGGTCTTGGGGTCCGCCGGATCGGTGAACGGCATGTCATGAGCGTGCAGATCGTTCGTAGTCAGAAAGGTGATTTCGAGGAAACGCGGCTGGGAGTCCGCGGAAAACGCAGAGCCTGCGATGATAAGCACGAGCAGGCATAGTATGGCTATTCGGAACTTCAACTGATTTTCTCCAAGTTCTTACCGACTCACATGAGCCGAGTATTGCTGCTTACATGATACACAGACGGGCGAATGGAGCGCAAGTTCATATTGACATTACTCCCGTTCGGCATTATAGTTGCGGTGAGGCAGTTCTGATGCCCAAGGTTCAGAATAAGAAGAGGCGCTTTTATGAGATTCGCTATGCTGCTATGGGTCACTGCTTTCTGCCTGGCGCTGTGTTGTCATGGAGCCGGGATGTCTGCACAAGAGGAGGATTCAATGCTAAAACCGAATGATTTTGCCATCTTCCCATGGGGAACTACTCCGGGCGATGAGGCCGCAATGAAGGAGATTCACGAATGCGGGTTCAACCTCGCGGGGTTCGTTGCCCCTGATGATCTGGACAAAGTGAGCAAGGCGGGGCTTCAGTGCATCGTGATTGATGGAGCTAACCATGTAGGTGACGCTGAGGCCCAACTGGATGAGACAGAGATCGCGAAACGAGTGGATGCGCTAGTGGCGCGAACCGCGAAACACCCGGCGGTGTTCGGCTACTACCTGCGCGATGAGCCGGGATCGGGGGCTTTCCCAGGTCTCGGAAGATGGGCCGCGGCGTACAAAAAGGCAGCTCCGAACTCGCTGGCATACATCAACCTCTTCCCCAATTACGCCTCGCCCGAGCAGTTGGGCAACCCGACTTACGACGAGTATCTGGAGTCGTTCGTCAAGACGGTAAAGCCGAAGTTCATCAGCTACGACCACTATGCACTGATGGACGACGGCACGCTCAGAGGCGGCTACTTCCAGAACCTCGAAGCGGTACGAGAGTCCGCGCTGAAGCACGCCCTGCCCTTCTGGAACATCGTGCTCTCAAACTGCCATTTCCGATACGCTGAACCTACGCCTGCGGGTTTTCGATTCCAGCTTTACACCACACTGGCCTACGGTGGCCGCGGCATCAGCTACTTCACATACTTCGCGCCAAAGATCGGCAACTACCGACTGGCGCCGATTGACCAGTTCGGGCACAAAACTCCCACATGGGACATGCTCAGAAACGTCAATCTGCAGCTTCACAAGCTCGGGCCGACTTACATCACCCTGAAGAGCGTCAACGTCTTCCACCATCCGAACGTCCCGGAGGGTTGTTCGGGCATCGAGACAAGCAAGTATCTGTCCGCAGTTAGCGGCGACGACCTGCTTGTCGGTGAGCTGGAGGGGCCGGGCGGCGTACCCTATGTCATGGTGGTCAACAAGAGTCTGCACGTCTCGACGGCGTTCGGGGTTACGTTCAAGGAGCCGGGGCAGGTCAAGAGAGTCAGCGCCTACACCGGCACGACCGACCCATGGGTCGGCGAAGACTGCTGGCTTGCACCGGGCCAGGGGATGCTGCTCTGTCTGAAGAAACAGTGAGGAGATTGGTATGTCTCAATGGAAGAAAGTGCCCGCAGCCAATGTGGAGTTCCTAGACCACGCCCTCGATGCCGTGCCAGAGGCGGAAAAGCTCTAGCCTGGATTGCTCATTTATGAACAATCCAGGGCCTTCAGAGCATTATTCACGTTATTCGTGAATAATGCGGACAAGATGTTCGGCTGTCCCGCATGGTTCCTGAACGGCAACATGTTTGCGGCGGCCCACCAAGAGGATATAATTCTTAAACTGCCCGAAGCGGACAGAGAGGACTTGATGGACCGCGAGCTGGCTCAACTGTTCGCGCCGATGGGCCGGGTGATGCGGGAGTATGTGGTGATTCTGCCCGCCATTCTGAACTCCCCCGAGGAGTTCGAAAAGTGGCTGCTGAAGTCCAGAGACTACGTACTCTCACTACCGCCCAAGGTGAAGAAACCGAAATAGGAATTGTTTGAGAAGCTGGACTCGGACCATAGTGTACGACCACATGGGAGGCTGCGAATGATGAATGAAGGCGACAAAGCTCCGGATTTCACTCTGCCGGCGACCGGGGGAAGCTCTATTTCCCTGTCGGATTTCCTTGGCAAGAAGCATGTCGTTGTTTACTTCTACCCCAAGGATAACACATTCGGGTGTACGTCTGAGGCGACCCAGTTCCGCGATGCGCACAGCGATTTTGAGGCCGCCGAAGCCGTGGTGTTGGGCATCAGCACGGACAGCATGCGCTCGCATGAGCTTTTCGCCGCCAAGCTCAAACTGACGTTCCCGCTCCTCTCGGATTCCGACAAGCAAGTGGTCAAGCTATACGGCGCATGGAATCAGAAGACCGTCGCAGGCATAACCGTTGGGCTAACAGCGCGCATGACATTCGCGATTGATAAGGCCGGCGTGATCCGCAAGATATGGCCCAAAGTAACCGTAGACCAACATGCCGCCGACGTTCTAGCCACCATTATGGATTTCGCGTAGTGGCCCTTATGAGCATAATTCACGCTATAGTGAATTATACGGGCTGGAATCAATCCGGCAGATGTGCTGACCCCCTAATGCTCATCTGCCGCCTTCTCTTCTGAACGTTTACCCGCGAAGAGCTTGCCCCATCTACTACTGCAATATCTCCCATCGGTATCGGCAGAGGACTGCCCTCCAACCATAGCTGGCGTTTGCACACACAGTCGGGCGGGTATACATGGCTCACTGGGGTACATGTAATTCAGCATCAAAGAAGCGTATTTCCCGATTGGCATTCAAAATCAGCCAGCCCCTAGAACAAGGAATAGGAGAGGGAAAATCATGAAAGTTTTCACGCGATGTCTCGTAACCGCGCTACTGACAGCGCTGGCGGTTTCAGTCTCAGCCGCCGAGATCACTATTCCCAGAGACACGGTCATTCCGGTGACTCTGGACGAATCGCTCAGTTCGGCGACCAGTAGGGTCGGCGACGTCTTCTATGCACACCACGAGGGAATCAACGGCGCGGGTTTTCCGGAGCATACCATGTTCACCGGCACAGTTGAGTCGGTGACAAAGGCGTCGGGAAACACGGCGGGTCAGATTGGCGTGAGCTTTGTAAGCGCAAAACTGCCCGATGGCACGAAGGTACCCATCGTGGGTCAACTGACGTCCCTGGACCAGAACAGTGTTAAGAACGATCAGGATTCAGGCAGACTGGTCGCCACAGGTGCGGCAAAGAAGGGCAACCCGAAGTTCATTGCATACGGCGCGGGGGCCGGCCTGGTGATCGGCCAGATCCTTGGGAAACGCCCGTTTTTTGGCGCTGTACTTGGCGCGGCAGCAGGTTATCTGTACGGCCAAAAGCAAGTGAAAGCCGCCGTTGGTAGAAACGTCCGCGTGGCGGCAGGTACCGGTTTCGGGATACTCCTGGTTGAGGATGTGGCGCTTTCGGACTCCACGGCAGTCGCGGTCCCCGGAGTGGCCCCGCCCTCCGGTTCGGGTTGGCAAGTGACATTCAGCAGCAGGCAGCCGTTCATGAGTGGCAACGACCTCATGGTGCCGTTCCAGCATGTTATGCAAGCGATTGACATGCATTTCGACTATAACTCAACCACCAAGAAGATCAATGTAGACAGCAGCGATGTGCAGGCCGTGCATGTCGTGGGAACAAAGACCATCAATGCCAATGGCAGGACCATCCAGATGGATTCTGCATCCCGGATTGTGAATGGGGCGATTTACGTCCCTGCCAGCATGATCGAAGTGCTGACCAACAGGACCGCCTACTGGAACCAGCAGTCCAAGGTTCTGCGAATAGAGTAGAGCGGCCGGTATTGATCTCAGCCCCAGTACTCGGCGTTCGAGATGCGCTGGCGCTGGGGCTGAGTATCAGCGCGATCAGCATTGATCGTATGATCTCTGCTCTGCTGTTTTGGGGTGCCGGCAAGTATGCGATAATGCTCTATGGCACGATGAAACAGAGAACCATAGTCGGAATCACACGGAGGAGAAACTAATGAAAAGTGAGGCGGGGTTGTGGATTGATCACAGAAAGGCCGTCATCGTGACGGTCTCGGGTGGAACAGAAGAGATAATGGAAATCGCGTCCGACGTGGAGAAGGACGAGCGGTATCTTGGTGAGGAACGGGATATTTACGCGGACGACCACCGTGACAGGTGGTTCATGGAGCATCTCGACAAGTATTATGACGAAGTGATTTCACATGTTCGCGGTGCAGATTCAGTCCTGGTCATTGGTCCCGGTGAGGCAAAAGGCGAGTTCGTGAAACGGCTTGAGAGCGCGGACTTTGACGGACGCATTGTAGGTGTGGAGCCTGCTGACAAGATGACGGACTGCCAGATCGCCGCAAGAGTTCGCCAGCAATTTTTGGTCAAGAGCTAGCAAGGATCGGATAAAGCCTGTAGTCGCATCCTTTACGGGTGCGCTCTGACCTCGCAGTCATGAAGCCTGCGGATACAATTCCAAGTTGCCCGACTCCTGGTGGATGGGGAGACCCGAACGTGGATGAGAAAGATCAGCATGTGCAGACGTCTGGCGATGTGGTGGAGTCAACAGACGTAGCGTCTGTTGCGAAAGGCGTCGTTGAGGACCATGCAGATATTCAGAACGCTCAAACGAAAAGTCGAGAACACCCATCGTCCGGTCGCAAGCCGCTTCTCAGGATTGGTCCGGGGATAGTCACCGGTGCGGCGGATGACGACCCGTCCGGCATAGGCACGTATTCAGTCGCAGGAGCGCAGTTCGGCTACCAGCTTCTTTGGCTGGCCCCCGTGTGCGTGCCGCTCATGATCGCGGTGCAGGAGATGTGCGGCCGCGTGGCCCTTGTGGCGAGCAACGGCCTGTCCGCCATCATCAAAGAACACTACCCCAGATGGCTTTTGTACGGCGTGCTTGTGCTGCTGGTCGGCGCCAACACCATCAACGTCTATGCGGACATCAACATAATGGCCGCCTCCATGAAAATGCTCTTCGGATTACCGTTCACGCTGTGGGCGACGTTGCTGATGATCGGGATGGTTGTGGCTCAAATTACCATCTCGTACAAGCACTACATCAAGTTCTTGAAGTACGCATCTCTGGCGCTGTTTGCGTATGTGATCATTGCGGCGCTGCCCAATGTCCATGTGAACTGGCTTTCGGTCATCCACCACATGGCAATACCGCATTGGAGTACAAAGCCGGAATACATTCTTACCGTCGTGGGATTCCTGGGTACCACCATTTCGCCTTATCTGTTCTTTTGGCAGGCTGAAGAGCAGATAGAAGAAGATATAGCTGATGGACTCACCGATGAAATGGGCTGCAGAACAAGCCTGGTCAAGCGGTCGGAGATAAGAGCGGTTCGCGCCGACACAGCAGTCGGCATGATCTACTCACAGGTCATCACCGTTTTCATCATTGTCGCCACCTCTGCGACACTGCACGCAACCGGCAAGACCGACATCAACACAGCAGAAGACGCCGCACGCGCACTCCTGCCGCTAGGCGCATCAGCTTACTGGCTGTTCACTCTGGGCATACTGGGTGTTGGGTTGATGGCTGTGCCTACCCTGGCCGGTTCGGTCGCTTATGCGGTTGCTGAAACTGCGGGGTGGCGGTACGGACTCTACCGGCGATTCAGCCGAGCAAAGGGGTTCTACGCCACCATCGCCGCAGTGATTGTTGTGGGTTACCTGCTTAACTTTGTCCATGCGATCAGCCCGGTAAAGGCGCTTCTCTACTCTGCTGTTCTGAACGGATTGGTCGCGCCGCCGCTGATCGTTGTCCTGCTGTTCATCTGCAACAACCGCAAGATCGTGGGTAAGCACGCCAATGGATGGTTGTCCAATACTCTTGGATGGCTCGCGGTTGCCCTTATGTCCCTGGCTGGGGGACTTCTCATTTGGGCGATCTGCACCGGCAAGGCTTCGTGACGAGACTTCCGGCTAGACTGACCCTTTTTTCATAATCCGCCTCAACTCCGCTCCATCGTTACCACACTTAGCCTTCTATGACCCCATTGGTGAGTGAAAAATAGTGTTTGGCAAGTCTTCATGGCGGGTAATTATTATTTGATAAGTGGCTAAGTTTCGAATAAGAAGCAAGTCACTTGAAGTAAGTAACTGCAATCTAGACGATAGCAGTCCGTCCGAATGAACGAACAGGCGATGGAGGCAAAGAAATGGGAATGAACGTGAATCGCGGTGACTCCGATGCAGCATGGTATATGTCCATGTGGTTTATCTCAATGATCATTGTGGCGCTGCTGGTGATAGGGTGGTTTGTGTTTATGGGACCGAACAGCGGCCAGAATCAGCAAGCACAAGCGCCGACTGTGGTGGTACCACCGAGTCAGCCTGCGCCCGCGCCCGTTGTGGTGATGCCGGCCCAGGGTCAGCCTGGCCCGCAAGGCGCGACTGGCGCACAGGGACAGCAAGGATCACCCGGAGCGGCTGGTGCGACCGGCGCTGAGGGAGCTTCCGGTGCGGCTGGCGCGCCTGGTGCGACCGGCGCCCCTGCCCCGACCAAAACACCGGCACAGCCCGGCCAGTAACCGGTGTTGACTATGACGTTTCAAGCGGGCAAACCGCTGCGCCCACGCGACGGTTTGCCCGAAGTCAAATTTGAAGAAGAGGGAGATGGAGGAACGAATCATGAGAGCAGTACGTTGTATCTCCGTAACAACAATGATGTTGAGTCTGTTGTTACTTGCCATCACATCGTGCATGGCAGTTATACAGGTTGAGGTGAACGGGAGTCCGCTGTCCTTCAGCGTACCCCCGACTCAAGTGAACGGCAGAACTATGGTGCCGTTGCGCGGCATCTTCGAGGCTCTTGGAGCGCAGGTAAACTGGGACTCCTATTCAAGAACGATCTCGGCAAATAAGGGCGACACCGATGTGCGACTAGGCATCGGGAACAGCAGTGCGGTAGTGAACGGACGAAATGTCCAGCTTGATGCTCCAGCCATGATCCTCAATGGGTCAACGATGGTGCCGCTACGGTTTGTCAGCGAAGCGCTCGGGGCTGACGTGAAATGGTTTGCAGCCACACAGACGGTTTCCATTTCCACCGGTGACGGAATGGCTCCGCCCGCAGCCACGACTAACCAGGCCTTCATCATACCTGGTGGAACCGTGATTCCGGTCAGGTTGGACAAATCGCTGAGTTCCAGTGCAAACCGTCAGGGCGACGCGATCAGTGTGACCGTTCGTTCTGCGCTTGATGGTGACGCCGAATTCCCGCGCGGCACAAGGATCAGCGGCGTTGTGTCGGAAGCCGATCGGGCAGCAAACGGGCAGCCAGGCATGCTCAATCTGGCGTTCAACCGTGTAATCCTTCCTGATGGGCACAGCTACAATACCGAGGGTACGCTTGTCTCGCTCGATGAAAAGACTGTAAAGCAGACGTCGGACGGACGCCTCGTCATGAGGAGCGACAACAAGAACAATCAACTGAAGTTCATCGGCATCGGAGCAGCCGGCGGATTCCTACTTGGCACGCTGACGAAGCATACCGTCGCAGGCACCTTACTGGGCGCCGCCGCTGGGTACTTCTACGCCCAGAACGACAAACAGAAAAATCAACCGACTGACGTGAGTGTCGCTGCGGGCACCGAGTTTGGTGTCGAGCTGAACCAGCAACTGGCATACAATCCGAGCCGCTCGTTTATTACGGCGCGCGGAGAATACCTCAATGGTCGAGCGCCCGTGAGCAATCCCGCTATGAATGACATTCGGGTGACCTCAGGGGGACGGGCGATAGACTTCGCGAACACTCAGCCAATTGATGTAGATGGAGTCGTACTAGTGCCGCTTGCGCCGGTCATGGATCGAGCCAATATTAACTACAAGTATGACGAGCGTTTGCAGGCTGTAACCGTTGACACGGCTCAAGGCGCATTGCAGATGAACATCGGCAAGTCCTACGCCCTGCTGAACGGAGAGCGAGAGAACCTGGAAGCGCCGGCAGAAGTGCGTGACGGCGTAGTGTTTGTGCCGCTCCACTTCTTGGCATTGGCGACAGGAACGAGCGTAGTGTGGGTGGCGGATACTCGCACGGTGACAATGTATAACCCGACATGATGGCATTTCGCTTGAAAATCAAATTGCGGAATAAGGAGAAATAACAATGAGCAAGAGAATGATTCTGATATCCGCGCTGCTGGTAGCCGTGAGCTTTGCCTGCATGCCGGTCAACGCGGGCGATGTAAACATCAACACGTCTGGAGCTACGCCGTTCGTGTATAACGGCCACACGTATCTGCACCTGCAGAGCGTGGGCAGTTTCCTGGGCGCTCCTGTGCGGTGGGATGCCGCGAAAAGTCAGTCCGTTATGACGTACAACGGACGAGATTTCGCCCTGACACCCGGCTCGACCAATGCGTGGTTCAACAACGAACCCGTGCAGCTTTCCTAGCGGACAGTGGTTATAGACGGGAGGACTTACGTTCCCGTTGATTCGATCAGGAAGTACTACGACGTACCGATAGAGTGGCATCAGGACAGGTCGGAAGTGAGGATCAAAGGTCCAAGCGGCTGGGGAACAGCAAAGGTAACGAATCATGCACCCTGGCACGGCGGACCTCCGCCTTGGGCGCCGGCGTGGGGGCAGCGGAACAAGCAGGGTGCGACGACCTACCACGTGACATCTGGTAACCAAAACCATGGCAATCACACATGGCAGCAGAAGGGCAAGTCCCAATGGCAGAAACCTAAAGCTGCGGTTACCCAGGGTAAACATGCACAAGGCCACGGCAATTCGAAGCAGAACGGCAATGGAAAGCACAAGTAGAGAACGGGGGTCATTATGGCAGACGATAAGCAAGTGACGACTGAAGAGGCCAACGCGCTTCGCGAGAAGGCGGCACAGGCCTCCGTAGAAAGAGACGTAGCGGTCGAAGTCGCGATGCAAGCAGCCGACTCTGAGGATGATGCCATAGAGGAAGCAATAGAACAGCGGGCTGAAGCCGTCAGCGCTCAAGCTTCAGCGGCGCAGGCATTAGGGAGAGAGGCTGTCGCAAAAGAGAATGCAAGAGCGCAGCACACGGATGCGCTCAGTTCTCAGGCGGAAGCAGCCCAGATGAACACGCTCAGACATGCGGAAAACGTCCGGGCGGACAATGAGGCGCGCAGCGGGAACAGGGCGCGGTTCATGCTCTTCCTCATGGGCGGGATCACACTCGCCGTGCTGGTGGTGGTCATCATGTGGCTGTCAAGCCGGTGATCTTAACTATTTGCTGCACGAGGAGGTGATGAGTGATGTTATGGACAGTATTTGTAGTCTTGTTGATACTGTGGCTGCTGGGTTTTCTGGTAGTCCCAATTGGTGGCAACTTGATTCACATCCTGCTGGTCGTCGCACTGGTCGTGCTGGTTCTCAACCTGCTCACCGGTAGAAGAGTAACCTGATCACAACGATGTGTGATAGTGCTGTTGTAGATAACTCAGTTCCAAACGAAGTACATTGAACAAGGAGACGATTATGAACAAGCAACGAAAAAGCATTCTGATTCTGGTATTGGCCCTGGCGGTCACGGCGGCATTATTCACTGCGGTTATTACTAATGCAGCCGGTATCGGTAGCGTCCTCAAAGGCGGCGCGATTGTCTTGCTGGTAGATAAATTCGGCAACGGACTGAACAGCACAATCAACAAGCTGACCGCGAACAAGGGCGTTGCTGTCAATGAGATGACGAAGATTGTACCCATTATCAGCATCGGCGGCGGCTCTTACGCGGGAGCAGCGCAGGTTAGTGGACCTGCATCAAGGGTAAAACTGGTACAGGCCGTAGCTCAGCTCGAAACCAGCTTCTCGGGCAAGACGTTCCGCATCAAGGCGCTGGTGCCGGTGGCATCCAAGAATACCATCAATAATATCAAGCGCGTCAGCGGCGTTGGTGTCAGCGCTGTCATTGACGTAAGGTTGTAGAATCCGCCGTCCGGCATTATCTGCTCGTCCATGGCGGACGAGCAGAGTCGGGGCGCATAAAAGGAAAAGAGGCTAGAGATGTTGAGACATCTGCACCGTGGTCGTATTGGGCTAGCTCCGCTTCTAGCGGTGTTTGGGTTACTGACCGTGGCGATATCGGTGGCGGTGATAGTCGGTTGCTCAAAGCAGTCGTCTGAGGCAACTGCCGACCGACGTGATATAACCGCGTATCTTCCGCTTGAGGGAACCGTCGTCGCCCCGGCTTCGTCTCGGGCGGACATCTATTCCCCCTACACTGTGCCCGTGGAAAAGATATTCGTAACGGTGGGCAAGAATGTCCAACGTGGCGAGGCTCTGCTTCTGTTCTCCGCGCCGGAGAACCAGGCGTACTACGACCAGGCTCGCGCCACATTGGTGCAGGCACAGAAGTCACTGGCTCAAGCACGAAGTCAACTCGGCGGAGACCTGAAAGCAGCCCAGGAGCAGCTCGCGGCATCCCGCTCCACGGAGAGGAAGTCAAGAGTCACTCCCCCGGACACCTCAACTGCCCCGATAGATACCGTGCCGTCCACGACCAGTCCACCCGACACCGGCAACTCAACAACGATCCGGCAGGCCGACGAACAGGCAGTGATTGATGCGCAGGCCAGGCTGGCTGAAGGATTGGTCGCCTACGAGCAAGCGGTAGCTACGGCACAGGAGCAGTTTGATGCGGCACAGGCCGGCGGAAAGGCCGCTCAGGTCAAGTCGCCAATCACAGGCACCGTCCTCGCGGTTAATGCCAGCGAAGGAACTGCGCCCAATCCGCAGGACAAGAAGCCGCTGGTTACGGTAGTGAACCTGGAGTCGCTGAAGGTCGCAGCCGGTGTCGCGGAGAATCGTCTAAGTCTGCTCAAGCCTAAGAACCTTGCCCTTGTGACGCTCAAAGAAGTGCCGAATGTGGAGTTCCCCGGATCGCTCGATGAAATCTATTCTGAGAAAGCCGGTTTCCTGCGGGGTCAGAAATACGTGGCGCTTGTGGACTTCAAGAACCTCAAAGGCCAGGCGAAGCCCGGCATGGATGCCACAGTTTCTATCAAGATTGGCGAGGTGCATGATGTGCTTGCCGTGCCAGCCAACGCGGTTTATCAGGTGGACAAACAGAACGTGGTGAAGCTGCGCGAAGGCAAGGAGTGGCGGCAGACGATAGTGGAGATCGGCCTCAGCGACGGGAAGTACACGCATATCAAGTCTGGGCTGGACGAGGGAGCCGTGGTGATGACCAACCCGTAATCCGGGTTGGGGTAATTCATTGACCCGCATTATTCATGAACAGCATGAATAATGCTCAGAAGGCCGTGGATTATGCATGTCCCGCATAATCCACGGCCTTCTGAGCATTATACATGCTGTTCATGAATAATGCGGGTCAATGAATTACCCCAACCCGGATTA
>JANYKG010000159.1 GCA_025358205.1 Armatimonadota bacterium | reverse complement strand
ACGTCGCTATCGGTCGCCCGTCGGACTCGAATGTCTGAAGCTTGAGCAGTTTCAAGTCATCTGCATCCACCCAGCAGATCCGCTTCTTTTTCAGCGAGTTTGACCATGCGAAGACAATCTTATACATCGCATCGTCTCCACTGTTTTCCACGCGTGCATCCTGCACCACATAGTCTCGCCACAATGAATCAGTGATGATGCCGAGATCGAACTCAGTCTGACGCTTGTGCGGGTCTTCTCTTATGTTTTCCTTCACCCACCCGCGTATGGGAATGCGGAAACCCTTCTCGTTGCCGTCAATTATCATCGAGAAGCCTACCATGCCGAGTTTGCTGTCGGCCCTCATCTTGTAGGGATTTTTGTAGCGGATCGTTACGGTTTTGAACTCATAGCTATTCGCGAAGTCCTTGCCGATCTTCCTCAATTCCTTCATGTTCGAGGTCACAATCCGCGATTCCAGAGTGATGTCGTCGAAGCAGCTTGTACCTTGTTTGATGCGGCTTCTAATCTCGTTCTCTGAAAGGGCGGCGAACGAACGCGGCGCTACTGCAATGATACATACGAAGATGAGTAACGCAAATGCTCCGAGTCGTGGTCCGTGAGGCAACCGGCTCTTGTGTGTGTTGGTGTTGGGTGATGTGTTCATTTCTACTCATTAATACGACCGGGCTTCGCGGGATGTTTCAACCTCAGAGTGAACACCCAGGGTAACAATATATCTCAGCCAGCTTGATTGTCAAGGCAGGTCACACGCTTGTCAAGGTCGAATCTATCGTGTGGCGGTGATTCGCGCCTCCCATCTGAATACGCGCGATACGATATACGAAATACGCAATACGGAGTAGTACCACCTTATGCACCTTGAAACATGGCAATGGGTTCTTGGGGCGTCGGCAGCCCTTATCGTAGGCATCTCTAAAACCGGCATCCCCGGCGTTGGAATACTGGTTGTTCCTCTTCTGGCATACACATTCGGCGGGCGGCCGTCCATCGGCATCATGCTTCCCATGCTCATCATGGGCGATGTATTCGCCGCTGCCTGGTACAAGCGGCACGTGCAGTGGGACAAGCTGATCGGCCTGCTGCCTTGGGTCGTGGTCGGTCTGGCGATCGGCACTTACACGCTTCAGGTGACCGGCAAGGCGACCGGCACAAAGGACCTGATCGGTCTGATGATGGGCATCCTGGTGCTCGTCATGCTCGTCGTCTTCTTCCTGCAGAAGTTCCTGGGCGAGAGGCTTACCCCGAAGTCCGCAACCGGTGTGGCGGTTACGGGTATCGCCGCCGGGTTCTCGACCATGGTATCGAATGCAGCCGGGCCGATAATGCAGATATACCTCTCCGCCCACAAGCTCCCGAAGAATGAATTCATGGGCACCATCGCCTGGTATTTCTTCATCATCAATGCCAGCAAGCTGCCGGTCTACATCGTGCTCAGTCACCTGAATCCCGGCAATCCGATAGTGACCTCTTCGTCCATGATGTTCAACCTGATGATGTTTCCGGTCATAGTCGTCGGAGTCTACATTGGCAAGTGGCTGCTCCCAAGGCTCTCACAGAAGCAGTTCGATGCCGCAGTCCTCGGCCTGGCCGCCATCGGCGCGGGCAAGTTGATCTTCGACTACATTGCGAAACACTGACGAGCCAGTCATCAGTCACCAGTGATCAGTAATCAGTCTTGCGGCCTACTGGTAACTGATAATTTTCCCAAATCCGTGTTGATGCTACTCCATCCACCTGCGTCAAAATCAGTGAAGCAGAAGCCAGGAGGTCGTTGATTGTCGGAGACTTGCGAAAAACTCGTCGAACTGGCGAAGGGCGGGAACACCGTCGCATTCGAGCAGTTGATCGCAATCCACCAGGAGAGAGTGCATGCGCTCGCCTACAGGATACTCGGCAATTCGGACGACGCCTCGGACATCCAGCAGGAGACGTTCATCCGCGCGTGGCAGAGCCTCCGCAAGTTCCGGGAGGATGCCGCATTCTCCACCTGGCTTCACAGGATCACGGTGAATCTCTGTCTCTCCATGAAGCGCCGCCGGGACTACGGGGCCAGTGAGCCGCTTGTTGAAGAGATGCATGCGGTGGTCCAAGGTTCCGTGCTGTGCCTGGAGCGGACGGAGGAGATCACGGTTTTGCGAAGGGCGCTGGCGGGGCTGCCCGATCATCACCGTGTGCCGCTGGTGTTGCGGGACATGGAAGACCGCTCATACGAGGAGATCGCCGGCATCCTCGGGTGTTCGGTCGAAAGTGTCCGTAGTCGTCTGTGCAGATCACGGGCCTTGTTGCGAGAGAGAATGCGCCCTTACATGGAGGTGCGATGATGAAGCGTGAATGCGATAGGATAGGGGATGCCGTCTGGGAGTACGTGCGGTTTGGCGTGGAGTTGTGCGAGGACGACCGGCAGCATGTTGCCGAGTGCCAGGAATGCGAGCGCATCCTCGCCGAGTCCAGGCGTGTGCAGGGCTTGATGAAGGAAGTCTCGCGTGTTCCCCAGGCATCGGACTGCACAAGCGCTGTCATGTCACGGATAACCGCTAGGCGGCGACCGGTCTGGGGGTACGCGGCAACTGCGGCGATGATGCTCCTGGTGATCGTCGGAGGCCTGATCTTCCTTCGACCGCACTCCGTTACCCAACAGATCGCTCGTGAGGTTAGCAAGCCGGTGGTCACCGCACCGGCGCATGCTGCGGCACCCGAGGTAGTTCAGGATCAAAGTGCGAATCGGGAGCGCATTGAAGCCAAGACTGCTCGCAGGCGCTCTGCGGTCGCGGCCAAGCGTCCTAGACGAAACCGCAGACCCCAGGCCCGGCCTGCGCCCCAGCAGAGGAATGAGATGGAGAATCCGGCCTCCGCACCCGAGCAGATTGCGGCATCCAAGCACAGACCAGTAATGGTCGCCGCCGCAACCTGGAGTAATGCACCCAGTCAGAGCAGCTCGTGTACATACACCGAGACGAACGAAACAACCGGCGAGACCAGCATCTGCAAGGTCGAGAAGTCGCCGGGTACTGTAACCATATTTATGGAATCCAAACCAGGCGGCGAAAAGCTGCCTCAGAAGGGGATTTAGCAATGAGAAGAACAATCGCTATCCTGTTTGCTATGCTTCTGGTGATCCCGATGGCTCAGGCATTTGGGGACGGAGCGCTGGCCTCTGCGCCTGAGGACGCCGAGAGACGAGTGACGCTCGACCTCAAGGACACGTCTATTCTGGATGCCCTCGCCGTTCTGCTCAAAGGGATTAACTACACGATTGGACCCATGCAGAACCCGCCGATAGTCACGGCGGTGGTGAAGGATGTGCCGTTCGCCTCCGCACTTCAGGTATTGCTGAGGGCTGCCGGCCTGACTGCCCGCAAGGAAAACGGTGTCTACTTCATCTCGCAGGTTGGCGCAAATGCTGATGCCATAGTCTGCGAGGAGCTTGAGAAGCAGTATCACGAGCTCTCAGTCAGGCTGACAGACCTGCGGAAGAGCTCTCCAGAAGATTCTCCGTTCGTGATACCGGTCAAACAGGAGATGGAGAAGATCGAGCAGAGACTTCTCCAGATCAGGTCCAATAAGCCGATAAGCGAAGAAGCGTTCGCCCAGAGGGAGATCGTCCGCGCGCCTCCTCAGCAGCCCGGCATTAAGCAGGCAGAGGTCATGGAGGTCATTCGCCTCCGGTACTTGACCACACCGGACATCGCGCCGATGCTGCAGAGCATTCCGAACTTGAAATCTGTCGTTGCTTTCAGCCTGGATCACAGCATGATTGTCAAAGGCACGGCAGAGGCGATCGCCGAGGCCAAGCGGATCGTCGGCCAGTTGGATGTCGCATCCGCGATTCCTCAGATCGTGAGGATCAGGCTTGAGGTTACTTTGGTGGATGCAGGCACTGAGAAGCCGTACTCCCTGGCTACTGACTCGGTCGGCGCCATGGGATCGCTGATGGATATCACGTACCAGGTGGATGGGGATAGGCTTCCCACGGGACAGCTTGCAGGGGGAATCATTCCAACCATGGGGAGCGACGGCAAGATCGAGATCAAAGGAGAGGCCAAGTTCACATTCCACACAAACGACAAGGAGTTTTCGAAGAGCGTCCCTGTTCTCGCGCGGGTCACTCCCGGAATACCAGTGGTGATTTCTTCGGGTTCATCGTCCATGGGCGGGGATGCGACCTATGAGCTACTTGCGACCGTGACTTTGGAAGGCAGCAAGCCTTCACCTGCCGGTCCGGTCAAGACGGTCAAGCCTGCTAAGAGCAAGTGACCTTGAGATAAACCGAATGTACACCAAGGGGAGGCCCACAAGCCTCCCTTTTTTCACGGTAGACCTCGACGACCAAGAAACAGCATGCAACCTTTTGCCCGAATGCGGTACAATAGTATAGATACTATGATGCATTTGAGCTTGACCGAAAGCCAAATAACCCTGATAGCCGGTGGGATAATGTTTATCCTGTCCGTGCTGCTTATGGTCTTCTATCATCGCTCCAGAAGGCTGCTAGACGAAATGTGGGCGGTTGACATGTACACCGCGTCCGAACTCCGCAAGATGTGCAGCGACGGTTTCCGTGCCACAGTCGAAGTGCAAGGGAACATCACCTGCGATACCCCGGTAATGGCTCCGGCCTCCAACCTGCCGTGCTGCTGGTGCCGCACGCGAGTGGACAGGGAAGATGAGTATGTGGTCATGACCAAGTATGGGCCACAGACCCAGCGAAGATGGGAAGCCGCATACGATCATACCCTGACGACTCTTTTCAAGGTAAACGACGTGTCCGGCTGGACTTTCGTAGAACCGACCAACGCAGATATTGACACAGAGGATCCGTTCGAGACGGTTGTCATGGCACGGGAGCCGTGGTTCGGCGTGGAGGTTCGCCAGTCAGACACAGGCAGGTACCGGATCAGGGAGGAGATTTTCATCCCGACGGGTTACGTGTACGTTCTTGGTCAAGCGACTAACTGCCAGGAGGGTCCCGTGTCTGATGTCATAATACATGATCCGGGCGAAGGGTATACCGATCCAAAGCATCCGTTCTTCATCATCAGCCGCAAGAGCGAGAAGCAGCTAACCGAGATAAATGAGTTCTCCACGGGCATCTGCTTCTGGGTCGCGATAGTGGGTTTCCTGTTTGCGGCATACTGCGTTCTGCACTCGTTTGCCCTCATACACTAGCCCGGATTATTGACATGGCTGACGTCTCCGGCAACAATGCTAACTATTACAGCAATGGCTATCTGATCGGCAGTCCCTACTACCGCACTGAGGTCGGCGAGTTCCAGAACTCAGACAGCGCTTACGGTACATTTGATCAGGGTGGCAACGTGGATGAGTGGAACGAGTCCATAACGAATGGCAGCTTTCGCGGCACGCGCGGTGGTAATCTTCGCAACAACACCTACGGCCTGCAGTCAGCAAACCGCTAATATGACAACCCGACGTCCCATGACGCCTACCGCGGGTTCCGCGTGTCTACAGTTCCCGAGCCGTCATCGTTCATCGCACTGGGCGCTCTGCTGACACCACTTTTCGCATTGAGACGGCGTTTTCGGAAGTAACCGGTGAACAGCAAACAGTGATGAGTGGGGACAGGCCCTAGCCGATCTGCTTCTTCGCTTCGGCAAGCGCCTTTTCCACGGTCGCACGGTATGAGCTGTGAGGATACTCGCGCAGGAACCGCTCATAGCAGGCGACGGCACGGGTTGGTTCGCGCAGGCACTCCAGCGAGATATCCCCGGCCTTCATAAGCGCCACCTCACCCTCCGGCGTGCCAGGGTGGTTCTGCGAGATGCTTCGGAACAACTGCACAGCGGGCTTGTGGCAGCAGGTCTCCATGAGGTAACGGGCTATCTGGTACTCAGTTCGCAGGTCGAGTTCAGCGCGTCCGCATAGCGCTCTCATCTCGTCGTATCTCAGCGCGGCCTTGTCCCGCTGACCCCGGCTCAGGTATATCTCGATACTTCTGCGGAAATGCTCGGCAGCCTGTTCCGGTTCCTGCTTTTCCGCGTATAGTCTGGCCAGGTTGGCATGTGCCTCCGCGTTCTCCGGGTCGCGCGCGATCAGGGCCTGCAGGTTGGCGATGGCCCCGCCGGTGTGACCGCGGTTGGCGTGGGCACGCGCATCGGTTATCAGGTACTCCTTTGACGCCTCCAGCCCCATCTTTGTGATCGCCGCAACCACCATCCCAAAGACCATTCCGCCGATGTGCGACCAGTATGCCACGCCGCCGGACGCGGGGTCACGCAGGCTGGCGGCTCCGACGTATAACTGCTGAAGAAACCATCCGCTGAGTATGAAGATCGCCGGTACGCCTAGCACCTCTGCCTTGTAGAAGCGGATGGCGTACACTCCCAATATGCCCGCAATGGCCCCGGACGCGCCTACCATGGGGAACTGCGCAGTCCCAGGCAGCAGCCTTGTTATAACGAACACGTGGAGCAGTGCGGCGGCTACTCCGCTCCCAAGGTAGAAGAACGCATATCCCACACGGCCAAGAGTTGATTCGACCCTGGGGCCAAATGCCAGAAGAAACAACATGTTCCAACCCAGATGCAGGAAACCGGCGTGAGTGAACATGCTGCTGATTATACTGCTGAGGGAAGGCTTGTGGGAAAACAAACCGAGGCTGTCTATCGCATGTGTTCGGCCGACCGACATCATCCAGGCATAGACGACAACATTCACCGCAATCAGCGCGAGTGTGACCGCAGGAAATCGTCCGGCTCGTTTATCGGTTCCGAAATGTAAAATGGAACTCATATCCGGCTGAGAAGTTCGATATTCAGAGCAGGAAGTCCTTCGTTTGCGGTCAGCCCGCATTATTCACTCAATGAATAATCCAGGCTAGGACTGACTAACCTGCAGCCCTTCCATCTCGAACTTGAAGGGTATCACTCGGCAACCGAGTCTTCGCGCGCAGGCTTCCACATCGCCGCGCCTGCCCTGTTCCGCGAAGAATAGCACGCACCCGCCGCCGCCCGCGCCGCACGCCTTTCCGCCGACCGCGCCGCTGCGAAACGCTTCCGTGAAAAGCTCTTCCATCTGCGCGTTCGTGATGGATGCATCCAGCTTTTTCTGGTTCTCCCAGTTCTGGTTCATCAGGTCGGCGAACTCGTCCAGCTTGTCTGCCATCAGAACGTACCGCATGCTGAACGCGATGTTGCGGAGGTTGAACAGCGCGTTCACGGTATCGGCAGCGCCTCGCCGATACGCGCCCCACACGTTCTCGTGGATGTTTCCCGAAAGCCTTGGCCTGCCGGTGTACGCCAGCACAAGCCTATCCTCCAGTTCGCGGACGGTTTCACTCGGCACATCCAGTCTCTCTACCTCAACCTTCTCGCCGAATGTCATGAAGTTGATCCCGCCGACCGCGCTCGCATATTGATCCTGTTTGCCGCCCAGGATGCCGAGCATCGCCTCCAGTTGATACGCCAGCTCAGCGATCGCTTTCTGCTCTTCCACACCTTGCACGCGAGTCTTCACCATGCTTAGCCAAACCACGTTTAGCGCGGATGACGTGCCCAGGCCGGAGCCTGCGGGTAACTCGGACTGATATGATACCTGTATACCGTCTCGCTCATCGTCAATCCCAACGTTGTCGAAAATCTCCATTTTGCCGGTCACGTAATGGTTGATGGCTGCGTTGAGAACCGCTCCTCCCGCGCCTTTGGCGAACACATCTACGTCCGTCCAACCGCCCGCCAGGTCTATGCGCACCGGCGCTCTGCTTGCGATAATCATATCGGCCTTTTCTCCGCGATCATTCCCTTAGAAGACGGCCCAAGCCCGAAGACTCGCTCGGCTCCAGCCTTCAGCAGGCCACGAGTAGCGCCTTCGATGTCGTGAGTGAGTGCGATGATCGTCCCTCCGCCGCCTGCGCCTGAGAGCTTCGCGCCCAATGCGCCGTTCGCCAACGCCGCCTTAATCAGTATTTCATTCGATTCACCGGAGCCTCCGAGATCGCGCTGTATGGCGTGGTTCTCGTTCATGAGGATGCCCATCTCCTGCCAGTCCTGGAGTATCATGGCCTTTTTGCCGAGTTGGGCCAGTTCCGAGATGCGTTCATATCCATTCACCACAGCCTTCTCGCCTTCCAGCCATCTTTCCCTGAGGCTCTTGTGTACAGTGCCGGAGTTTCGCATCACGCCGGTATGCGCCAGTATCATCGGCAACTCGTGTACATGCTCGCCGAGTGGTTCAATTGTGGCAAAAGGTTCGTCAGGCAGTTGCTCCATGCTCGACTTGCCCGCGAAATCCATGAAGTTGAGTCCACCGAATGCGGCCATGTACTGATCCTGGTAACCACAAGTCAGGTTCATGTTCTTGTACTCGATGCGCTTCACCATCTCTGCAACTTCGTACCTGTTCAGATCCAGTCCAAGGTAGATCAGCAGTACACCTATCATGGAAGTCAGCATCGCCGTAGATCCAGCCAGTCCGGCCTGTTCGGGGACATCCGTACTCAGGTGCACCTGAAACCGGTTGACTTCCGGGTCTATCTCCAGCGCGAACAGTGCAGCTTTGGCGATATCGAACTTGTCTCGCTTAAGCAGAAGGTCGCCGGGATGACGAACGGTGATGCGATCATCACCCATTATGATGGTGAGTTCGTCGGATTGTACCAACTCGCAGTGCGCCCGTTCGTTCACAGCGCAGGACAGTACCTTGCCGCCGTACATGTCCGTTGGATTGCCGATGATGCTCGCTCTGCCCGGTGCGGAGCAGACTATCACACTTCCATCCATGTTTCCCGTTTTATGTGCAGGTTTGTGCATGTTCGGACTCCTGGCCTGCATTATGCACTAAGCGCATAATGCAGAATCTTCTGAGCATTATTCGTGTTATTCATGAATAATGCGAGCTAATAGGCGAATGTCGCGCTCAGGTCGTAACTGGTTCCACTGTCCGATGGTTGGCCTGGGGGCGTGGTCTTGAAAGGAGAGATTCTTAGCGCTACAGATTTATATGCCGCGATATCATATGCAACAGTCAGCGACACCGTGTCTGATTTGGTTCGCGTTGGTAGTCCGGCCTGCGCCTGCCGAACATCCATTAACTCGCCGGTCAGACTCCATTTGTCGTTCAAATAGCTCTCGCCGCGCAGGTAAATCATCTCTGCGTTCGGGCCAATGGGGTGGCCGATTATGCGGTTGTTGTGTGCATACGCCAGTTCAGGAAATTCCGGCCTGGTCGCCTCGTAAGTTCGCCGATCTATGTGCGTATATTCAGCGCGTAAACTCGACCGTAGTTTTGAGTTTGTCAGTCTGGGCAAACTCAACCCCAGGGTATACCCAGTTTTGCGAGGCCGGGAGAAACCTGCGCCGAGGAAATCCGGCGCTGTGATATCGTCAATCAACAGTTCGCCGTAGTAAGACTGGCCGCCTGCCGCTTTATATTGGAGGTCGGTGGCGTAGACCGTGTTCATCGAACGGTCCGTGACGCTGCCGGTTCCGCCGAAGATGGCCTGGTATCCATAGAATGGCAGCACAAGGATTGCGGGATTTGGAGCCTTATTCATCAGCACAGTCTCGCTGATTCCCCAGTGCCACCGTTTCGCCAGTGGTTTTTCATATCGTCTGCCAAAGAAATATAACTGCTTGTCATCGTCAAACATGCTCGCAAACTCGGTGACCTTGAACCTGCCGAACCATTTACCTAAGTCTATCTCTTTGGCGGCGCGTGCCTGCCAAAAACCGATGCTGTTGTCCGACAGTATGAGCGACCCGGCGTATGCCGGTCCCCAGTTCAGGTACTGCCGTCCCACTGACCAAACCATATCATCGGAATAGCCTTGGATTATCAGCTTGTCAGGCACGGTACTGTTTCTTAGTTGCTGGAAAAACTGCTCTCCCTTGTCCGCGAAGGTGACCATGCCGAATGAGCGGTCAGACAGCGGGTTGTAGAGCGATATCCGGTGCGGGATCATCAGCCGTGTGTCGGCGTTGTTGTCCTGCGCCAGCGCTTTGGCGTACCCGGTTACGAGCAATGAAGGCTTGCTTTGGTCCGAGGCCAGCCATTCTTCAGCCGAGTTTGATCCCATAGCGTGCAGGTCCGGCGTGAACTCACGGACGAGCTGAGTGATGAGCGATGCGCGCGAGTTGACCGGGGCGTTGGCGTCCGCGTTGCTTACCACAGCAGCCACTATCTCAGCCATCTCCATGCGGTCGAACAGTCTATCGCCGAGGAATACCCGGGCCGAGAAACCGGGTACAAGCCCGTGCGCGGCCAGCGATGTCATGGCATCGTATGTCCAGTCGCCGAGCGGAATGTGGTCGGCTGATGGTATGGTCCGAACCCCAGCCGATGCCGGCATCGTGAAGAGAAGAGAAGCAATCAACAATAGCAGAATGTACCGGCAGTGTGTGGTCAATCCAATGACTCCTTTATCGAGCGTCGAAGCGCGAATGTGCCGGGAGTAGAACGACTGAGCAGAACGGTCAGAACTCAGGCTCGCAGGTTTTCGCTGTCAAGTATGAAATCCACGGCGGCAGGTAGATTCGGCGCTACAAAATTCGGCTTTACCTTCCAATGCGCCATGTCCTCTAGCGGCGTGCGGCCTGTCAGCACGAATATGGTCGTGCATCCAACCTTGCTTCCAGCGATAATATCACTCTCCGCATCGCCTATGAAGTACGAGCCTTCGAGAGGGAACCCCATCTCCTCGCTTGCCTTACACAGCATACCTGTTCCGGGTTTGCGGCAATCGCAGCTCTCATCCTTGCGGTGGATGCAGTAGTACACGCCCGCAATCTCTCCGCCACCCTCGCTAACCGTTTGCCGCATCTTCTCACTGATGCGTTCAAGCTCAGCAGCATCCAGCAAGCCTTTACCTACGGCGGCCTGATTGGAGACTACCACGACCTTCACTCCGGCTGTACGTAGTCTTGCCAGGCCTTCCAACGCCCCTGGCAGAACCACGAACTCATCAACGCTCTTCACATAGTCGCTGCGGTTTGCATTGATGACTCCGTCTCTATCCATAAATACAACGGTCAAGCGCCCAACTCCTCCAACATACGGCGGAATAACAGGTGAGTGACCACCAAGTGTACATCTTCAATGTGCTGCATGTTATCGCTGTGTACGGTTACGCAGTGCTGGGCGACCTTTGCCAGCTTTCCGCCCTCGTATCCTGCAAGCCCTACGGTAATGGCGCCTTTTTCGTTGCCGACTTCTATCCCCTTAATCACGTTCGGCGAGTTTCCACTTCCGCTGATTCCCATCACAAGATCACCAGGCTCAACCCAGGTCGCTATCTGCTGCGCGAATATGTCGGAGTAGTCGGCGTCATTCGCCCACGCCGTCATCAAGCTCACGTTGTCCGTAACGGACATGACCTTGAACCGCTTCGGGCACGTGCTTGTGATGCCCTTCTGCAGGTCGCATGCCAGGTGCGAGGCGGTGGCCGCGCTGCCGCCGTTGCCCATTATGAACACCTGTTTGTCGTTTTGGTAGGCGTCCATCAACAGGTCCGCCACCTTATAAATCTCATCTCTGGACACGGTTGCCAGCAGGCCGGTCACCGCGTTCAGATAGTCATTGATCTGTTCCATAATCTATCTCCTGACGTTGAAAATTACCTTAGTGCCGTCGCGTTCGAGATTGAACGGCATTTCTCTCATATCTGACAAAGCGCTCCGCACGGAAGCCTGCTTTTCCAGGGGGCAGTACAGCATCATGAAACCGCCGCCACCCGCTCCCGCTACCTTGCCGCCAATCGCGCCCGCCGATATCGCCTTATCGTACATATCGTCAATGCTGCAGTTGCTTATTCGGCTGGCGAGCTGCTTCTTCAGCATCCACCCCTCATGCAGAATGGCTCCCACATCATCTATGTTGTCGTCCAGCAGTGTATCGCGAACCTTATACGCCTGCTGGCACATGGTCTGCAGCACGGTCATTCGGTCCGCTGTATTCTTCTTCTGCTCAGTCAGCACGTCGGAGGATTGGCGGGTAACCCCCGTGTAGAAGAGCATCAGGTTTTGGCTGAACATTCGCTTCTTTTCT
>JANYKG010000131.1 GCA_025358205.1 Armatimonadota bacterium | reverse complement strand
GGAATAACGGCATGCTGGCGAATCCGGCTCACGAGTTCATTCTGCGAACTCCCAAGGCCACAGCCGCTGTTATCAATTTGTCAACAATTTGTAAACAAATTGCAGACAAATTGCAGACAACTTGTTTTGCAGTACGTTCTAGCAACATCCAGTCACCCAACTCCCGGGAAACCTGTTCTCGAGGGTGATAGATGTAGGTGATCAAGAAGCATTGAAATACCTATTCCCTTTTTTCTTACCCTCACTTCTTAGCGATCCGCGCTCCACCATTACCTTGAGAACGTAAGTGGCGACGCGAGCATTGACCCCCACTAGTCGCTGCACGTCCGCATTGCTGACAGAGCCGTATTCCTTCGCATATCGCAGCACCACCTGCTCGCGGTCAAGCACTAACTCAGGCTGAACAGGAGTCTCACGCAAGGTCGGCACGAGACCATAGTAGGCACCCCCGCGCGTGCCGTGCTGATTCACCAGGTCGGCGCCAACAAGTCCGCGCAGATCTCTTGTCGCGGTAGGGCCATCTACACTGTTCAGCCGCTGGTAGTCACGATTTGCCATATGGCCGTGACGGAATATCAGCTACCAGTTCTGTAGCTACCGAGAGTGCCATGCATTGACCCCTCTGAAATCTGACTCAGCGTATCATCCCTTGATCCCGGACATCACGATGCCCTGGACGAAGTACTTCTGCGCCGAGAAGAAGATGATAAGCACCGGGAAAAGCACCGCAATCGCCGCCGCCATCATCAGGTGATACTCCGTGCCGTGCAGCCCCTTGAACGAATACAGGCCCAGCGCAAGGGTCTTCTTTTCCATGGACTGCGTATATATCAGCGGACCCATGAAGTCGTTCCAGTGGGCCATGAAGCTGAAGATCGCCACGGTCGCCAACGCAGGCTTGGAGAGCGGGAGTGCCACGTTCCGGTATATGCCGAGCGGACTGCAGCCGTCTATCCTGGCAGCATCTTCAAGCTCCGACGGAATGGTGAGGAAAAACTGCCTCAGCAGAAAGATGAAGAATGCGCCTCCGCCGAAGAACGCAGGCACGATCAGCGGCTTCAGCGTGTCTATCCACCGAAGCTTCACGAACAGGACGAAGGTCGGTATCATGGTGACCTGTGCGGGAAGCATCATGGTAGAAAGTACGAGAATGAACAGGAACTCCCGTCCCGGGAACCTCATGCGAGAGAAGCCGAACGCGACCAGCGACGCGCTGAGAGTCTGCCCGATGATACAGAGGCCCGTGATGGTGAGTGTGTTCTTGAGAAATGTCAGAAACGGCAGGACCGTGAGCGCCTCTTTGTAGTTCCCCCACGCGAAAGGATGCGGGATGAACGGTATGCCCGCGGACGACCTGATGTTGCCGGCCTCCGTCAAAGAAGTTGCCAGCATCCAGCAGAACGGGATCAGGAAGACTATGGAGAGCGCGCTGAGTACTAGGTACATCAGCACCGTCTTCGTGATCTTCAACGCTCTGATCCGCGGATCGT
The DNA here is from genome assembly GCA_025358205.1 of Armatimonadota bacterium. Lineage (GTDB taxonomy): Bacteria > Armatimonadota > UBA5829 > DTJY01 > DTJY01 > JANYKG01. The sequence continues at coordinate 21,773 of JANYKG010000131.1, read as the reverse complement.
GTGTTTTTCGGTATGTTGTTGCGATACTCATTGTTACTCCAAAAACTGATGATTGATGAGTGACACGTGACCTGCGTTCGGCGGAGGTTCACTCATCACTTGTCTACTGATAATGCACCCACTTCTTGGAAAGCCTGAGCTGTATGAGTGTCAGCGAAAGTATGATGATGAACAGCAGCCAGGCCATGGCGCTCGCATACCCCATCCGGAAATACATCATCGCGTTTTGGAAGAGGTAGAGCACATAGAAAAGGGTCGAGTTCGCCGGCGCGCCGCCCGTCATGACGAACGCCGCCCCAAACACCTGAAACGATCCGATGATGGACATGATCAGGTTGAAGAAGATCGTCGGGCTAAGCATGGGTATGGTGACATACCAGAACTTCTGTATGGGATTAGCCCCGTCCAGAAGCGCGGCCTCGTACAGCTCCTCGGGTATGCCCTGCAAGCCCGCAAGGTAGATCAGCATTCCGCCGCCAACGCCCCACAACGACATGATGATGAGCGCGGGCATGGCCCACGTCGGGTCAGCAAGCCACTTGGGCGGATTCGCGATGAACGGGATATACTTGATGGCAATTCCGTTCACGAGCTCGATCCAAGGCACCTTGTGGCTGAGCGCGCGATTCATCAGGCCCATCTCCGGGTTGAAGATGAAACTCCACAGCAGGAAGGTCGCGACGCCCGAGGTAACCGACGGCACGTAGAAGAGCGTTCGGAAGAGCCGCATCGCCTTGAGCTTCTGGTTCAAGAGCAGAGCAGTGCCGAGCGCGCCGCACATCCCCAGGGGAATGGCAAACGCCGCGTAGTAAAGCGTGTTTACCAACGATTTCCCGACCAACGGGTCTTGCACCATCTTGGCGTAGTTCTTCATGCCGACAAACTGGATGGGCGTCAGTATATCCCACTTGCAGAAGCTGAGGCAGAGGGAGAAGATGACCGGCCCTAGCGCGAAGCACACGAACCCTATCATCCACGGCGATATGAACGCGAAGCCCTGCAGCGCCTCGGTTCTCTGTCGGTTAGTCATTTTTTGTTTTTTCATGTTCTCACTTATGCGTTCGTCTGATGAGTGATGAGTGATACGTGACCTGCTTCCGAACAAGTTCACTCATCACTTCTCACTCATCATTACCACACTTCGCCGGTTACAGCGAGGTTTACGTCTTTCGCGAATTGCTTGCAGATATCCGGAACAGTCGCGCGTCCGGCCCAGGCCTCATCCATCTTGGACATAGCCTGGCTGTACTCGGCATACTGAATCGGGAACGGCGCTTGCCGACCGTAAGGGATCGCGTCCAAAAACACCTTGTCATGCGGCGGAGAAAGCGCGGACTTCAGCACGATGTCCGAAACCGCGACCTTCTTGTATGCCGGGAATGCGTTTCCCGCCTTCACGTTCAACAGCGCGCCCTCGTAGCCTGACAGGAATTTCAGGAACTCCCATGATTCCTTCGGATGCTTAGTGGTCGCGAGGATGCAGTTTCCGCCCCAGATGAACGTCGTCGCGCGGCAGGCCTTACCCTTTGGCATCGGCGCCACATCCCACTTAAAATCCATCCCCTTCGCGAAGAACTTGTAGGCATAACGGCTGTCCGCAATCATGGCGGCGTGCTGATCTCGGAACATTTCCTCGAAGGACTGTCCGAGGTTCTGAGTGCTGAACGGCGCTACGTGGTACTTTGTCGAGAGGTCTACGTAGAACTGAAGACCCTCTACGGACTTGGGATCGTCCATCAGGCAGCGCTTCAGGTCCGGCGTCATCATATCCCCGCCGTTCATCCATACCCATGCCGGCCAGCGATTGTAGGAGTTGACGTTCACGAACCCGAACTGGTCAATCCGGCCGTCTCCGTTCAGGTCCTTGGTCAGTTTCTTCGCGGCCCAGAGGAACTTGGGCCAGTCCCAGGTCTCGTCCGGGTACGGCACCCCGCACTTGTCGAACATATCCTTGTTGTAGACCAGTGCGATTGTCGAGAAGTCACTCGGCAGTCCGTACAATTTGTCTTGGAACCTCATGCCGTCCATGACCTGCTCAAAGTAGTCATGGATGTTGAAGGTAGCGTCCCCGGCGACGATGGAATTCAGATTGAGCAGAATGCCCTTGGACGCCAGCATCGGGAAGTTCGCCTGGGTGACGTGTACGATGTCCGGCGAGATCTTGCCCGCAATCAGGGTCATCAGCTTCGCCTCGTAGCCGGTGTCGCCGAGACTCGCGTTCAGCCTGATCTTGATGTTGGGGTGTGTCTTCTCGAACTCAGGTATCAGATAGGTGTTGTACAGGTCCAGGAACTCCGGCGTGGCGTAGTTGAACCACTCCACGATAACCCGCTTGTGTCCGGTTTTCGGATCAACGTCATACTCCGGGCGGACATTGGGCGTAAACACCAGCTTGCCGATGACAACTGCAGCGGCTGCAAGAAGGATGACGGTCAGTATCTTTTTCATTCAAATGAGTCCTACTGTATTTTGAAGATGCGTGCGGCATTCAGGCCGAAGACCTGGCGCTTTTCGTCATCTGTTATGTTCGCAAATGCCACCCGCCCAACCTGGGGGCGAGCATCCAGGAACGGAAGATCGGTGCCGAAGAGCACTCGGTCGGCGCCCGCCTCGCGCACCATTCGCTCCAGCGTGCCGTATACGCAGATGCTGCCGGTGATCTCCGCGTAGATGTTCGGGCAGTTTTTCACCGCCCTTATCGTGTGGTTCGCGCCTTCCGAACCGAAGCCGGAGTGGCCGAGCAAAATCTTCACGTTCGGGTACTTCTCCGCCAGGGTCTCGAACGTCCGCACCGGGTTTCGTCCTGCCACCCCGGTGTGCGAGAGCAGCGGTAGCGCCTTCTCGTTCGCGAACTCCCAGACAGGGCGGTACTTATCGTCATCCACATTGGTACCGTGCAGGTCAGGGTGAATCTTCACGCCGATCATTCCCGCCGATATGCAGCGTTCCAACTCGGCGGTAACCTCAGCAGCCGGGTAGTTCGGGCTGGCTGTGGCATAGCCGTAGATGCGCCCCGGGAAGTCCGTCATTGCCTGCAGAACCTCGTCGTTGCCGTACCGCTGATCTGAGCTGATAGCCGCGTGGTGGGCGGATATGCATGCCCTTATGCCGATGCGGTCCATCTGCGCGACCATGCCGGCTGCCGTATTGTTGGGGATGTTGAAACATCCGTAGAATCCCATATGACAGTGCGCGTCTATGAGCAGCTCATCCATCAATGGACGGCCTTCGGATACTTTGTCTTGAAACGTCGACATGACTACCTCTCGTAGTAGATGAGTGATGCGTGATGAGTGACCTGTTCTCGGCAAGTTTCACTTGTCACTCGTCATCGCAAGCAGTTTCCGAAGGTTTCCCTCTGCGATAAGCCGCTTCTCTTCGTCGCTGATCTCAGCGTAGGTGATCTGCGCGATTGCCGGGCCTGCATCAGTATACGGCAGCCCCGTCCCGAAGAGCAGCCGTCCCGCGCCGAACCGCTTGCATACCTCTTCTATCCCCGAAGCTACCTGATAGGTAGCCGCCTCCATCCGCAGACCCGCGTACTTCTCCATCAAGGGGTAGAGGAACCTGTCTATCCGATAGGACTGCCTCAGCAGAGTAAGGTTCAGTTTGGGATGGCTGCTCAGAATCTCCGCCACCTGCCCCCAGTTCGTCTGATCCATGTCCAGGAACAGCGGTATGCCGTTCGCCTCTATCATGTCCAAGAGATCGCCCGCGCACCAGTCGGCCAGCGTAAATCCCTGGGCGTTCGGATACGCCTTCAGCGCGCGAACGCCTCTCGCTTTCATCTGGGACAGCAGTTCATCAGGGGCGGGCATCTCGCCGGTGTGGTGCGGCAGGACCACCCAGCACGGGTGAATCGGTTTGCACTCGATCTCAGCAAGGAGCATCTCGTTGCCCACGCACGGCGCATACTCCTTCGCCATGGAGTGAAATACCAACGCCTCAGACACGCCCACACGCTCCATCTCCTTGACAAGTTCATCGGCGGTTGTGAACGCTTCAGGGTGCTTGACGCTGTACTTGCCGATCTGGGCATTGCAGTCAAAATAAGTCAGGTGCATTGTTTTCATCCTCTTGCGGACTGATCGTCATTGATCTGTCGGCCCCATACAGGTTCAACGTAAGTCGGGCTTTTCCTCCGAGACTGCTGTAAGCAGTTTCCTTGACACTACTGCCGGACGAATGTATCATGTAAACGATTACGAGACCGCATTGTTCACGAAGAGCGCTATGCAGGCGAGGGCCACATCATGCAACCCACAATTAAGGATGTCGCAAGACAGGCGGGCGTTTCCACCGCTACCGTCTCCCGCGTATTGAATGACTCCGGCGGTGTGTGCGCCAGCACGCGCATACGGGTTGAGCATGCCATAGCCGACCTGGGCTATCACTACAACGCTATGGCAGGCAGCCTGAAGAAACAGCAGTCAGGGTTGCTGGGCCACATAATACCCAGCATTGTGGGTCCGGTTGCCCCGATCCTTGCCCGCGCTGCCGAAGAGGAGGCGCAGAAATCCGGCTTCAACGTCATCCTCTGCAATTCATTTGAGAGCGCCGAAAAGGAAAAGGCAAGCGTCAACATACTCTTGGAGCGGCGGGTGGCAGGCATACTGTTCTCCGCGCCTGTAAGCCTGGAAAACGTGCGAATAGTCCGTACGAGAGGCGTACCCGTAGCCATTATTGAACGGCGGGTGGAATCAGCCGACTTCCAATATGTGGAATCAGACAACATGAAGGGCGCATACGATGCGGTGACTCTTCTGGTGAAGCTGGGGCACCGTCGGATCGCGCTGATACTTGGGCCGCAGGACTCGATAATCTCCAATCTGCGGCAGGAAGGCTACAACCTGGCGCTGGCTGATGCCGGTATCAGGCCCTGTTCGGATTTGAGCGCTGAGGGTAACTATTCTCGACTTTCCGGCTACAACGCGATGAAGCAGTTGCTGGCGATCAAGGATAGACCGACTGGAGTCTTCGCGGCAAACGACACCATGGCGATAGGGGCCATGCAGGCAGTGCGACACGCCGGACTGAATATACCCGACGACATTTCGATAGTCGGTTTTGATGACGCCTATGCGGAACTGGCTATACCGCAGCTTACCACGGTCCACCAGCCGTTGCATGAGGCAGCCGTGCTGGCGACAAAGATCGTGATTGCAGGCGCGGACGGCAGCTACCCGCTTCAGAACGTTCTGCCATGCACGTTGATGGAACGAGAATCCACCGGCCCGGCGCCCAAGGCATAGCGGCATAGAACTGAGAGAGAAACAATGCTGGAATCGTCATTCATCCACATACAGGGCATAGGCTATACAACCGAGCGGCTGATTTGGGATCTGGGCTGCCACACATGGGAGCAGTTCACGGCCAATGCGGACACCCTGAGACTGTCCGTCGGCAAGAAGGCGCTGGCGCTCCCCGTGGTGGAGGAATCTGCTCGCAGGTTGAGCGAGGGTGACCATGAATATTTCGCTGGGCGACTTCCGACGAAAGAGCATTGGCGCGCGCTGAGCAGGTTTGGCGACAGCATCGGGTTCCTGGACATTGAGACGACCGGATGCGGCGCTCACGACAAGATCACGGTCATCGGTCTCTCCGACGGGTTCGATACACGAGTTTTCGTCAGAGGCCGAGATCTCCACGAGTTTCCCGAAGCTGTATCCCGGTTCAAGATGCTGGTCACTTTCTTTGGCACAGGGTTTGATCTGCCTATGATCCGCAGAGAGTTCCCAGGCATCCGGCTAAAACAGCTTCACGTGGACCTTTGCTTTCTGCTCAAGCGCATAGGATTGAGCGGTGGGCTGAAGAAAATTGAACAGACAATGGGCATCTCCCGACGGCCTGAAACCCACGGGCTTGACGGCATGGACGCAGTGCGGCTGTGGTATGCGTACAGAAACGGCAGCGAAGAAGCCCTCGATCTGCTGATATCCTACAACAAGGAAGACGTGGAGAATATGCTGCCCCTTCTCATCCACGGTGTGACCGATTTACACTCGCGAACAGGCTTTCCATCATGTGCGAAAGGCTTTTTGCGAGAAGGGGTAGTTAATCCGACGGCAAACGTGGTATAATCATCTCAGACCAAATTCCCCGGAGGTTGTATATATGGCTGACCCGGAATCCGTGGGCAAGTCAACCCAGAGTTCAGCAGACACCTACTCGTCCACGGCTTACAGCAACGACATTAGATGCGGAGTTTGTGGATCACCCGTGAAGCATGTCCCTTCTATGTATGAGCGCGTAGGCATTGACTGGCGTTGCGCGAAATGCCTGAGGAGAGACAAACCGGATCAAACCGGTTGAGCTGCTCCAGGAGAGATTCGAAAGGGTCGGGCGTTTGCCCGGCCCTTTTTTCTTGGTAACCGTCCAATTCGGGAACAGGCACGCCGTAAGGTGCGTCAATAATGTGGTAGAACCCCGTCGGAACTACTCCGGTATCAGGCCGCCTCTTGTTGACGATTCCAGGCGGAATACCGTATACTGGTCCTGTATTGTGACAAAGGAGGAACTTCATGGCCAGACGGCTGATCGCCTGCCTAAGCGCCGCGTTTATATTAATTTTATGTTGCCAGGTTCTAGCTCAGGGACCCCCACCGGGAGCGCCCGACGGACCGAACATGCCGCCGATGCCCCCGGGAGCCTCTGGACCTCCTCCTCCTCCCACGAATATGGGTAATCCAAACGGGTCCGGCCAGAAAACGCCGCCCTTCATGCCTGGCGGTCGCACATTCGAGAACATGCCGCAGAATCCAAGGCCGCCTAGAAATATTCAGCCTACGAAACCGACGGCCAAGACGACGGATAATGCGCCGCCCGTTAAGCTGGTTAATGCGGTGATGCCCACGGAAAGCAGCAACCAAATACCTGTCGGCGCTGGTAGAAACTGGCCCGTTTTCCGCGGTGACGAATCTCACACCGGATTTACCGAAGAGAACTTGAGCTTCCCACTGAAACTTATGTGGAAGTTCCTGACCGATATGTCCACAAACAATCCTTCATCGCCATCTGTGGTTGACGGCGTTGTCTACTTCTGCTCTGCCAGCCGCGTATATGCCGTGAATGCCGAAACCGGTTCACTCAAATGGCGCTACCCGGCGGAAGAGTATCTGACATCCGCAGTGAAATCATCCCCGGCGGTTGGCCAGGACCTGGTGTATTTCGGCGCAGGCGACGGCAAGCTGTATGCGGTAACCAAAGAGAGCGGCGACCTTGCGTGGACATTCTCCACCAAGGGAATCATGAACTCATCGCCGATTCTGGTGGATGGCGTGATATACGTAGGATCGAGTGACGATCGGCTGTATGCGCTTGACGCGGTTACCGGTCAAGAGAAATGGCTTGGCGGATTCCGTACAAAGGACGACGTGGCCTGCTCACCAGCCTACCTGGACGGGCTTGTCTATTTCCTCTCGAATGACATGGTGCTTTACGCGGCACACACTTCCACCGGCAGGATTAAGTGGCAGATTCGCGTGGGTAACTGGTCGGCCGCATCCACTCCCGTAATATCAGACAATAATGTTTATCTGGCAACCGGCAACTCCGTACAGGTCTTTCAGGCCAAAAGCGGCAAGCTGAAATGGAGCATAAAGCTCACCAGCGACGTAAGTACCATACCGGCGGTTGGCAACGGCATGGTATTCTTCGCCTGCAGAGACGGCATGTTCTACGGGGTAACAAGCTCCGGCAAACTGAAGTGGAAAGCTGAATTGGGATCGGCGGCATACGGATCGCCCGTTATCGCCGGAAACACTGTACTGGTCGGTGCGAACCGCGGCGCACTCACAGCCTTTAACGTGGATACCGGCGCAGTCACATGGAAATACTTTGTGAAGCCGTCATATTCAGAGTACGGCAAGCTGAGATACGTCAACCTGGCATCATCGCCGGCGGTGTCGAACGGTGTACTGTACATTCTGGCGGATGACGGCGCGCTTCACGCGTTCCGACCGGATGCGCCGGACACCACCGCACCCACCATCGAACCGTACACGCCCATTCGGGACGGCCTTCTGCCGGGCAGCCCGCCCATGGACTTTGCGGCACTGGTATACGACGAAGGAAGCGGCCTGCAAGACACCGCGATGACCATGAAACTGGACGATCAGCCTGTGGAATACAAGTTCCTATCAGAGCGCCAACTGATCTATTACAGAATGGAATCCGGACAGTCGGCGAGACCGTTGGCGGATGGCCAGCACTCCGTTACGGTTACCGCCTATGACTGGGCAGGCAACAAAGGGGAGACCACCTGGTACTTCACGATCAACAACCGCATCAAGCGCGCACCTAAGGCGACAGCCCCGGCTCCGGGCGCCGCACCAGGCTCAGGCGCGCCGCCAAGAGCGGCGGGTGGATAGTCCGCATTATTCATAAAACGCATGGATAATGATCATAAAGCCGTGGATTATGCGGGACATGCATAATCCGCGCTAGGCTTCTCAGCAAACTGAAGATTCACCAGGGACAGGTCTGTACGGGCCTGTCCTTTTTTACGCCCAGTGGTAACGTACACCGGCGAACCTCCAGCATTATACTCCCTGGAGTATTTGCTCACCGAATTATTTATCCTCCACATATATCTGTACTTGACAACATGTGGTAGCTGATGTACTATTACATTGTTGCCCGCAGAATAAACCTTCGGGAACAATGCCTATAAGAAAACGGAGGTCAGAATTATGGACAGCAATGCACCCACAAAGGATTATGTAGGAGTTCGCAAGAGCCTGGACGGGCATTCGCTCGGCGAGTTAGAAGCTCAGATAATGGACATCATCTGGGATCTGGAGCCGCCAATCACAAGCACGCAGGTATTCAAGATCATGTATCCGCGCAGGGAGCTATCATATTCCACTATCATGCTCACGATGGCCAAACTCTCGCGGAAGGGCATCCTTGAGCAGACGCGAACCGGGACCAAGAAAACCGATGCGTTCAACTACAAGACGAACATAACTCGTCAGCAGATGGGGCTGAGGTTGATGGATGAGGTCGCGCAGAAGGTTCTGCGGATGTCGCTGGGCCAGACGGCATACAAGGTGTTGTCGGCAGAGATTCCGGGCGCAGACCAGGCCAAGGTAGAAGCAGCGTTCAAGAAAGCCGCGAAGTAGTAATACACTAAAGAACCGATGGGGTCGGCCCAACTAGGCCGGCCCTTGTTTTTGAGGATGCTGATTCTAGTCAACCGGAAGTGATATCTCGAAGGCGCTGCCTGCGCCGGGCGTACTCTTCACTGAAATGCTGCCGCCGTGCGCTTCTACCACCAGCTTGCAGAACGCCAGACCGAGGCCGGTGGAGGGCCGCCTTCTGCTCTTGCCGCCGTCTACCTGCATGAACTTGTCGAATATCCGCTGGTGGTATTCCTCCGGGATGCCCTCGCCGGTATCGCTGACAGTGATGAGCGCTCTCTTTACCGAGGGAACGCACCTCGCCTCCAGGACGATGCTTCCCTGCGCAGGCGTGTGGTCTATCGCGTTGCTCAACAGATTCACAAGCACACGTGCCATCCTTCTCACATCCACGCGCAACTCCGGCATATTCGGCGCAATCTTTACTTCCAGCGACACGTCCTTGTGCTTCGCCAGGATCATGACTTGTCTCACCGCGCGGTCTATCATATCAGTCGCCGGCGCAAGGGTTCTTCTGATGGTGCTCTTCTGTTCCTCCAGTCGGCTGATGTCCAGGAGGTCGTCTATCAGCCTTGCCACCTCGCGCCCGCTGGAGAGCGCCATGTCCATCACCTTCGCCTCCCTGGCGGTCAGTCGTTCGCCCATGAGGTCATCCAGCGTCTCCACCGCCCCCATGAACGAGTTGACCGGCACGCGCATATCGTGGACTATCATGTCTGTGAGGTCTTTCTTCATGCGCTCGGACGCCCTCAATTGCCCATAGGCCTCGCGTAGTTCGCGGTTCTTCAGGCGGACGGCAAGCCCGTTTTCCATGGCAACAGCGGCACGTCTGGCGATCTCCATCACAGCGTCAAGCGTATCCGTTTCAGGGTCATCGCTGCCGTTGGTGGGGCGCGCCTCCCACATGCACAACTTGTCGCCCAGTCCCCAGCACTGGACCTCGGACGCACTAACATGCGCGGAATAACGGGTTCTCAGCGCGCCTTCTATCAGTCCGCCCTCGAAGTGGCATACCGGTTCGCCGATGTTGGGGATGCCTGCGCAAGTGGCGCACTCTTCCACGGTGAACACCATACCATCACCAGACTTGTCCTGCGCGGAGATTCGCCCCAGCCCCATTTCGCTCATCAAATCCACCAAGTCGCCCGCACTGGAAATGCCCAGTCTGTCTGCCATGGCCCTGCCTGAAACCCTGAGCACAGCGGCTGCGATCTTGGGTCCCAACACCTCTCGCAGCGCCAACAAATGTACCGCGCGGTATAGTTCTATGGACACAGCGCCGTTGAAGTTCGGACGATTGTAGAGGAGCATACCGGTTGCGTCAAGGGGGTGCTGAGTACGGGCGTCCTCGAGGTTTGCATTCAAGACCTCAAGAATCTGCTGCCTTACCCTGCGAAGCTTATCGGCGCTAATATCTGTTCCGGGCGTGCTGTCTTGGAGTTTCACGACCCGCCTCCCGGCTCTCCTGAGGAGTTTCATGATCGAGGCGTGCGCGCCTCTTGCCTGCATTATGCGGAACGTGCGTAATGCGGGGCCTTCTGAGCATCATTCAAGTTTTTCGAGAATGATGCGGGCCAGTTCCAACAGGATAGCACACAATCACCTGTAAGGCAAGATGATTTTGGTGAGATGGTCTGAAACGATGGCCAGATGGTCAAATGGTCAGGCTGGAGACCATCAGACCATCCTTTGTGACCATTTCTTCTAACCATTCCAATGTGTTACCGAGGGATTTCCGAATCCCGAGGGGTGGCTTCGGCCACCCAATAAACATGAAGCTCCTGACAAGACCGGCAGTTGGCGCCCAGCCGATGGTTCATGTCCGGCTCGCGCCAGCGGTCTGGATTCGGAAATCCAGACCCAACGTGGGGCGGCGGTAGCCCAGGGCCACCTACTCGTTCTTCGCCTGATCCCAGAGGGCGTCCATCTCCTGCAGGGTCATCGCCTCCAGAGGGCGTCCAGATTCGCGGGCGGCGTCCTCAATGCGGCGGAAGCGCGCGGCAAACCGCCTGGTCATGGCGCGGAGGGCGTCTTCCGGGTCCACCTTCATCCAGCGGGCCACGTTGACGATGGTGAACAGCAGGTCGCCGATCTCTTCCGCAGCGCGTTCACGGTCGCCTTCTTTCAACTCCTGTTTCAGTTCATGAACTTCCTCGTCCAGCTTCTCCACCACGGCATCCAGGTCCGGCCACTCGAACCCGGCCTTCGCGGCGCGTTTGGATATATCCATGGCGCGGGCCAGAGCGGGCAGGGTCTTGGGCACTCCGTCCAGAATGGAGGTTCGATGCTCGTTGCCCTTCTCTTCGGATTTGATCTTCTCCCACCGGTCTACCACCTCATCGGCGTGCTCAACTACCGCGTCGCCGAAGACGTGCGGATGACGGCGAATCAGCTTATCGCAGATGCCGTTGGTGACATCGCCAATGTCGAACTCGCCGCTCTCGTCAGCCATTTGAGCGTGAAAGACTACCTGCATGAGGACATCGCCCAACTCGTCGCGCAGTTCACGCATGTCACCGGCATCTATGGCGTCAACTGCTTCGTATGTCTCCTCGATGAGATTATGCTTGATGGACTGGTGGGTCTGCTCGCGGTCCCAGGGGCATCCCTCGGCGCTCCGCAGCCGCGTCATGATCTCAACGAGTCTCTCGAATTCTTGCCCTGCCTGAGTCACTTGGTGTTGCCCCCGGTTCTACTCGTCGGTCGGCGAGGCATTCAGCGGCGGGATGTAGACGGTGGTGAGGTGGTCGCACTCGCAGCGGTCCAGCATGTAGAGCGGCACAGTCTGCACGGTCTGCTGCTCAGTGCCTGCGCCGATGATAACGGTCACGCCGAACTCCGCGTCGTACAGCTCCAAGAGCATCAGCTTTACCTCGGATGCAATGGTACGGTCATAAACTTGATAGATGAGCGTACCGACATCGGAAGCTGAGGATACGGTGTCCATTGACATGGCATCAATGATCTTCAGGCCTTCCGTGAACCCAACGCCCAGAGCCTCCAGCGACGCCTCGATGAAGCTGGCCGACCCGACCACGCGAACTTCTATTCCGCGCGCTTTGGCTTTGCTGATGAGAATACCCACCGATCTTTCGCCGACAAGCGGGTGCCCGGGAACGGCATAGACGACTTCGCCCAGCGATGCGCCTTCACAGAGGATGCGCTCGGCGATGCGCTCGTAGACCTCGTCGAACGTTTCCGCCGACTCGTAGATGGCGTCCATTGACTGGAAGCGAATACCCTCGGCGGCCAGTTCATCTAATACGGGATGCCTTGCGGTGCGGACAAACAGAACGGGTGCGGATCGGATTACCCGATACGCACCCGTGGATAGCTGACTGTAACCGGAGGGGCCAAGGCCCACAACGGTAATCACGCTACTTAGCCGGCTTTCCTGCAGGAGCAACGGCCTTCTCAGGCGCAGGTTTCGCCGGGTTGATGATGGCCTTGTACCGCTCAATCATGACATCCACCTTGGCTGTCTCACGGAACTTGGCGAGTTCTTCGTTCAGATTCGTGTTCTTCATCATGCCCTTTTGCAGCATCATGCGGTCACGAATAGTGCTCTGAACGTCTTCCAATTTCTGTACCTTCTGCGGCATATGCTGAATCACCTGGAAGATGACCCACATGCCGCCGGCGTCCATTGGTTTGGTCCATTGTCCCTTAGGTGTACTGAACAGTACGTCCTGAACCGCTGTCGGTATACCCTTTGCGCCGCGAGGCAAAGGAAGCAGTCTGCCGTCCTGCTTGGCAGATTCATGCTTGGACATGGTTCTGGCGACTGTGCCAAACTCCACGCCTTGCTTCAGCAGATTTATAGCTTTGTCCGCCTCGGCCTTGGTGGGTACGAAGATGCCGGCCAGTGACACCTGTTCCGGAATGGTGAATGCTGTGGTCAAGTTGGCCTTGTAAATCTTCTTGACTTCATCATCAGTAACGGTCACGCCTTTTGTCTGAAGGTTGAATGCCGCTTGCTCCACGCGCATGCGCTCTTTCAACACTTCTTTCGTGATTCCGTTATTCTTCATATTAGCCGCAAAATTCGGCTGCTTCATAGCCTGAGCGATGCGCTCCTTGATCTGATCCTCGGTAGGCGCCACCTTGTCCTTGTCGGCCATTCTCAGGAGCAATTCCTCGGTGATCAACCGGTTGAGCACCAGCGCGCCGGCCTCGGTGGTTTGCCCACCCTGTGCCTGGTCCGCATACGGGAGGCGTTCCAATGCATCATAATACTCTTTGCGCGTAATCTTGCGTCCGTTTACTTTGGCAACTGCATTCTGTCCACACCCGGCTACGAATGCGGCCATAACCGCTGCCAATGCTGTGAACACGAGCACTTTCTTTGTCATGCTACTCATACTTACGTGTCTCTCCTCTCGGTGTTTGCACTGTCTTGCGTATCAATGGGCGCGCTCGGCCATCGTCCGGCCATACTGGCACGCTTGCGGAAACCTAGCCCGCATTATTCATGAACAGCATGAATAATGCTCAGAAGGCCCTGGATCATTCACTCTGTGAATAATCCAGGCTGAAAACTAATGGAACAACGCTACATCGCGGTTCAGATATCCGCGCAGCCTCAACACGGCCTGCGTGTGCAACTGGTATACCCGCGATTCGGAGACTGCTAAAACCTTGCCTATCTCCTTAAACGTCAAACCCTCGAAATAGTAAAGTGAAACGACCAGCTTTTCCCGATCCGGCAGCCTCTCGATGGCCACACCCAGTGTCCGCCGCATCTCCTTCGCTTCCGTCTCGGAAAGCGGACTGGCAAACTCGTCGTCAATGACGTCCACCAGATGTATCCGCTCGTTACCGTCTACACCTACTATCACGTCATCCAGTGAAACCAGCGTGGCGCGCCCGGTGTCTGCAAGCATACGGTGCAGGTCGTCTATATCCACACCCAGCGCATTGGCCACTTCATCTTCCGACGCCGGTCTGCCCAGTTTCATCTCAAGCTGCAGATATGTGCGCTCCAGATTTTTGACCCGCTCTCTGATGGATCTGGGAACCCAGTCCTGTTCTCGGAGCATTTCCAGGATCGCGCCTCTGATAAGGGCAATGGCGTAGGTCTCGAACTTTACCTGCCGATTGGTATCGAACTGGTCAACAGCCTTGATGAGACCCACCAACCCTGCGCCCACCAGGTCATCCCGCTCTATGTTCGGCGGAAGGCTGGTTACCACGCGACCGGCGGTGATCTTCACCAGATGCGCATACTGTTGGATCAGCGCGTCGCGCGCACAAGAGTCACTATCTCCCTTGTACTTGCGCCACAGATCCTGAGTAGCCGCAATGGCTGCACTTGTCTTACCGTTTGAGTTACGCATAAAGTTGGTCAAATAGTTCCGTCAGACCAGAAAAACATGTCAATGACGGTCTCCCACTACCAGAGATTGTATACGCACATGGGCGGGATGTCAATAGCCGAACCTGCCGACATAGTATCAGACATCTGTCGGCGCATGCAAATACCACACCCCGGCAGTGCGGTTACGTTGCCTTTTCCGCCCCTCACTATCTTATAATTCCACAAGTCACGGGGATGATACAGCAGTATTACCGGGGATTGTGCGGAACAAACGCAAACAGGCCGACCCGCAAGTGCAGATCGGCCTGTTCCTATGGTTGGAGATTGTCTGACTACGCAGCGTTGGCGTACCTGGGCGCGCTCGACGCCTCGGCTTCCATCGCCTCGGTGTAGAAGTCTATGTAGTGCCCGGCTGACGCGTTCCAGGAGAAATCGCTGGAAAGCGCGGTCTGCACCAGCTTCGTCCACACCGGCTTGCTGCCGAACGCTTCCACCGAGCGGGCCACCGTCTTCAGCAACGCTTCCGGCGTGTACTGCGAGAAGACAAATCCGTTTGACTTCGGATCGCCTTCCTTGTAGTCCACAATGGTATCAGCCAGTCCGCCAGTGGAGCGCACCACCGGGATCGTGCCGTAACGCAGCGCTATCAACTGACCCAGTCCGCACGGCTCAAACCGCGACGGCATCAGGAACGTGTCGCTACCGCCGTAGATCAACTGCGCTACCTTCAGATCGAAGCCGATGTTCGCCTTCACCTGGGTCGGGTACTTCGCTTCCATCTCGGTGAAGAACTTTTCGTACATAGCGTCGCCGGTGCCCAGAACCACGAACTGCAGACCCAGCTTCATCATCTTCGGCATAGCGGCCTTGATGAGGTCCAGACCCTTCTGATCGGCCAGGCGGGAAACCAGACCCATCACGGGAACCTTGGCATCGGTGGGCAGACCCATCGCGGCCTGCAGGTCCTTCTTGCACTTCGCCTTGCCCTTGGGATCGTCCGCGCTGTAATTCGCCTTGATGCGCTTGTCGGTGGCAGGGTTAAACTCTTCATAGTCTATGCCGTTCAGTATGCCGCGAACTCTGCCCTGCTCATTCAGGTAGCAGAGCAGGCCGTCCAGTCGGCAGCCGTACTCGCAGGTCTGAATCTCAGCCGCATACGTCGGGCTGACAGTGCTGACCAGGTCGGAGAAGACCATTCCGGCCTTCAGGAAGTTCACGCTGTCGTGGCACTCCACCTGATCCATGTTGAAGAGCGACTCCGGCAGCCCATAGTCCGCCAGTATCGAGCGGTCGAACTCGCCCTGATAGGCCAGGTTATGCACCGTGAACACGCATGCGGCCTTGCCCACCATGGGATCGTCGCTGTAGAGTTCCTTCTTGAATACGGGGAGCAGGCCGGTGTGCCAGTCGTTGCAGTGGATAACGTCGGGCTTCCACGCGGGCTTCATCTGGCGCACCATCTCCAGCACCGCCTTTGCGAAGAACGCATACGGCTCGCTGCCGGCTACGTAGACGGACTTGGAATCCACGGAATTATCGAAATAAGGCGCGGAGACCAGGTAGACCGGTACATCCTTGCCGATGGTTGTCTGATTGATGTTGCAGGAAAGGTTTCTCCAGCCGAGCTGCACTTCCACGTTCTTGAACTTGCTCTTAACGTTGTATGCGGGGTTGTTCTCGATCATCTTGTAGCCAGGCATGACCACTCGCACATCGTGTCCCATCGCCTTCAGCGACTTCGGAAGCGCGCCTGCCACGTCTGCCAGTCCGCCCACTTTGGCGAACGGCGCGACCTCGGCGGACACAATAAGGATTTTCAGTTTCTTCGACATTAGTATCTCCTTCGTTTTCTGGAATCGCTAACTTATTTGCTAGCCTGCATTATGCACAACGTGCAGAATGTAGGGCTTTCTGAGCATTATTCACGCTTTTGTGAATAATGCGGACCAGCCGGGTTACATCCCCAGCCTGTGGAGCATCCGCTTGAGTTTGCGGGCATCTATCGGCTTGGTGATGAACTCCTTGGCTCCGGCGCTCAACGCCTCCACGGCTAGACTTCTTTGTCCATTTGCCACGCAGATCAGGATGGTCGCCTCGCGGTCATCCAGCATGATATGACGGACAACCTCGACTCCGTCCATGTCGCGCAGACCGGCGTCGAGAACGAGCAGATCGGGCTTCAGGTCGTGAAACTTCTTCACGGCTTCCTCGCCGCATTTCGCCTCACCAGCCACGTGACAGCCAAACGACGACAGGTAATCCCTCAGGATCATCCTGTCGCCAAATCCGCCATCAGCTATTATGACGCGCTTGCTCAAATACTGCTCCTCACCGTTACGGCGCTGGACTCGGACTGCACTCTTCACGCACTTCGTGAACAATGCGAAAAAGGGATTCGCTGGCGACCCCACTGCACATGCGGGAGAGCGGCGTCGGATTTCAGTGACAGATGACGGCCGCCAGCGGGAACACACAGCGGCCCATTGCGCACAATTCGCGTTGTCGGTGAATAGTGCGACCCTAGGCTGCAGCGTTAGTTACCTGGTTAGATTATCGGCACCCACAGGCGTTTCCTCAGTACCAAAGCAACACTTTGGCAACGTGCCGGAGCATGTGCATACGAACACATAACGTCCAACGCTCAACACTCAACTTGAGAACGCGACAGTCAGTTGTTGACGGATGAGCTTTATCGGTGTATAATCCAAGTATCGACGTACTTGAGAGGATCAAACATGCGCCGCAGTTTTGGAATCTATCTCGTTGTTTTTCTGACTCTGGCGTCTGTCGCCCAGGGCGCTGACTGGATGGTACGCCCTGGCACCATAGCTCACGCCAAGACGCTATCCGATGGGGCGTCTGTCAGTCTTGACGCAGAACTGGTGGATCAGATAGTTACTACCGACTATCCCGCTCACCTCGTAATCCGAGAATGCTTTGATCGCAATGCCCGCATAGTTGTAGTCGCGGAACCTTCTTCTGATCTGCGACCCGGCCAGATCGTGGACGTCCAGGGCGTCATGTCCACTCTCGCAGACGGCCAGAGAGCCATCATCAGCCCCAGTATCTACGGCTACACCGATAGGTACGGGAATCTGCTGTATCACGGTCCACTCGTCAAAGGCCCATCCCAGCCGATACCGTGGGACTGGAAGGTTGACCTGACCGACGGGGTAGGCCGGATGTCCGGGATGATGGAGGGATCTGAGGAACCGGAGACACTACAGTCCATGGCAGCGACGAGCTGCTCTACCATCGCAGAGCTAAGCTACTGCCTGATAATACTCCGGTTTCTCTGTCCTGCAAGCGCATCACCGCTCCCGACACCAATTGTTTTGTCATGAATGAAGATTCATCAGATGATCCGCTTACGGTCTACTGCGCGAAATCTGTGACAGCGAACGACCGAGTACTCACCGTTTCAGGCACGATGCAGACCGAGAACGGCGATCGTGTTCTTACCGTAGACGCTTCCGGTCCCGGATACGATCCGTTGGTGTTTGTGGGCCGGCTGACGGTTGCCACGGCAGGTACTATCGCCTGGGTGAAGACATGGCCCGACGGTCACACCTTTGGTGCGGGAGACATATCCGCCAAAGCAGTCTCGCAATACTGGCCAGACTACCTCTATATAGAGGAAGACAACCGTTATAGTGGCATCCGCATCGAGAAGACAGTTCATGGTCGAATTACGGGACAAAGGGTGAACGTTGTGGGATCGCTCGGTACCAATTCATCTGATGAGCGGTACATAGCGGCAAGCTCGGTTGATCAGAACGGGACGGGAACGGTCAATCCTTATGGCATGATCAACAAGCAGGTAGGCGGAGGCGACTTCGTCTACAGCGCAGGACCACCGGCTTACGGCCAGCGTGGAGTTCTGGACGGTTACGGCCTCAATAACATAGGGCTGTTGGTTCATGCTTGGGGCAAAATCACGGAGTCGGATAGCCAGTGGTTCAAGATCAGTGACGGATCCAACGTATCTCTCAAGGTCGCGTACCCACCCTTTGCGTATGTGCTAAACGATTATGTGGCTATAGCAGGTATCAGTTCCTGCGAGGCGGACACAGACGGGGACATACAGAGAGTATTGCGACCCCAACCCCTGACCTGTACCATCAATCAAGCCACCGGACAGGCCGACTCGACCAATACCAGCCCCGTAAATTTCGCCGTCACATTCAACGATCCGGTGACTGGATTCAGTTCGGATGACGTGAGCATCAGCGGAACGGCAGGCGGCACAAAGACCATCACGGTGACCCCTACGGGTTCCTCAGGGAAGGCCTTCAACGTCGCAGTTACCGGCATGACCTCAGGCACTGTGATCGCGACAATCCCCTCTGGAAAGGCGCTCAGCTTATCCGGCTTGTGGAACTACGCATCAACGAGTACTGACAACACTGTGACATTCGATATTGTTGCACCAACTGTGACTGCGTTCTGCTGCGTGCCACCATATATATTGAGTGGATTCGACATACAATTCGCTGCTGTTGATAACGGAGGCAGCAATCTCAAAGAAGTGCGCTTCTACAAGAAAGCAGCAGGGTCATGGGGATCACCGTTCTATACCAGCACAGCAGTGTTTTCTGGCTATCTTGGCCCCATCGTACCAACGTCAGGCTTGAATGAGTATTCGATTGTCGCGGTTGACAATGCTGGCAATGAATCACAGCGGGCCGAATCATCGTTCAGCTATGAAACCACGCCTCCAGTCATGGGCAGTGTGTATGTTGACAACATCATTCCTACCAGCCAGCTAATCCACGCGAGGTGGGATACCGCTTCCGATGCGAGTGGCGTCTATGGTTACTATTATTGGTGGTGGTACCAGGATGACACTACGGGCGGGAAACTCTACTACAACAGTGGTAACGCCACCTTCACGCAAAACCGCGAGGCAATCCTTAATCTTGGCGGGCTTCCGCCACTCAATAACGCAAACCATCCACGCTGGGGTGCAACCGTATTGGCCGTTGACAATTGCGGCAATGTCGGCGCTGAAGCGAATAGCGCGCCCAGATATCCACAGAAGATTCAGGTTGGGTTCCTGTGGTACAATTGCATGAAGATCGCTGTAGGTCAGCCCGGTTACTATGGATACTCAAATATCGCCTTCTTCGTCGATTATTATCTGCAAAGATTCAACTTGGCCTTCAGTCCTAGTATAGTTCAATATAATCAGATAACGAGCGCACCGGCCACGATACATGCTCTTGACAACTACGACGTGCTGTTTGTTGTGTTGCCCAAAGACGATTTCACACAAACTGAAAAGGAGGCAATAAAGTCGCTAGCAGACATTGGCTTCCACAAGCGCTTGGTGTTTGTGGGCGATTATGGACGGACTGGCTATCCACCGAACGAAGTGACGCTAAATGTTCTATGCAACCAGAGACTCAACATTCTCGCGGAGTATGTAGGCATACAGACTCGGTTCCATGCTAATGAAAATATGCAGACTTATGATGGAAGTATCAGTAATTCACGAGTATGTTCTGTGTCGACTCATTACCTGACAACGGGTGTTACTGGGTTATGGGATGCTGCGATATCTGAACTGCAATATGCGTATGAGCCATACGCTCATAAGATCGCATTTGCAGGAACCAGCGGTTACACGGACAAGTGCTGGATTGCAGAGGAAGACGTGACCAATGATAACGTGGGCGATTGGATTGGCGGTTGCAGTCGGGTACTGATCCATGATAGCAACATTATGAACTTGGAATACGACAACTATTTCAGCAATCCCAATTTGTTCGGACTTCCCGAAACAACGAGTGATTCGGTGCCAAACAAGAACTTCAAGTTCCTTGCAAACCTCTGCTCGAAGTTCACGGAGCCGCAACAGCAGTAGGATAGTGCTGAAAGGAGAGACACAAATGGGAAAGATCGCGAGAATCATAGCCTTTGCTTTTCTGCTGCTAATACCCGTGACGGCTCCGGCCTCGCAGTATAGGATCCACAACATCGGTTCCCTGATCGGTACCCAGCGTAACACTGCGAATGCCATCAATGACTCAGGAGTCGTTGTGGCTGGCTCCCTTGCATATGAACAGGACGATCATCAGTCAGCGTATGTATGGAAATCGGGTGTTGGCCTGAGCTATATTCAGACACCTGGTCGGTTTGATACTGTGTCAGATATTAATGCCGCAGGTGAGGTTGTTGGGAGTGGAGGCGCATATCCTCACACAGCAGCGCTTCGACAAGCTAATGAGAATATTGTTGACCTGGGCAGGCTGCCTGGGACGGAAGATCTGTATTCATATGCTTCCTCAATCAACAATGCCGGGCAGATAGCTGGTGTGATTGGGAACCATGCAGTGTTTTGGGCGGCGCCAGATAGTCCAGTTGATATAAGCGGCGACAATGGTCGAGATAACACAGCCCTCGACGTGAACAACCGTGGACAAGTACTGTGGTCTTCTACCTGGATGGCAGCGCTTGACATAGCCATCCAGCCGTACATCTGGACACAGTCCGGGGGGTCCACCCCACTTGCTCTGCCTGGCGGGGCATCTTATGCCATAGCTAGTGCAATCAACGACCAGGGGATAGCGGTCGGCAGGCTAGGCACAGGCGATGTAGTGAAGTGGCTTGCCGACGGAAGCGTTGAGACGTTGCCGGATTTGGGCAGCATATATGGGAACTCTGCAGATGGAATCAACAATAATGGACAGGTAGTTGGCAGCCTGGGGTTCAATGCCGTTCTCTGGGATTCTCATGGTAGTGTCATCGATCTTGGGGCAATGCTTGGTGACCGATCATGGCCTGGTGAGTATCAATCCTGTGCAACTGACATAAATGACAACGGATGGGTTACTGGTTGCATATACAGCCCCGACTGGAGCTACTGCCAAGCTGTTGTTTGGGAACCGGTGCCGGTGCCTGAACCATCCTCGCTTCTTGCACTTGCCAGCCTGATGACGGGGTTCGCCGCAGTCGTCCGGCGCAGGAGATCGGATTGAGAGGGAACATCCAGGAAATTGTGTCTGTCCCCATTGTTTCCCCCATTGTTTCCCCCCATTGTTTCCCCAACGCCGCAGGTTACCGGGGAGGCGGGATGTATGCCAATGCCGCGATTGCATACGGAACGCTCCTAATAGAAAACAATTTTGTCCAGGGAAACACAGCGTCCAATTCCGGCTGCGGCATATGCATTGTGATCCTCCCCCGATTTTGTGGACACCCTAGCTATGCAGCTTGACGCTGCTGAATCCACTGCTTCTCAAAGTCTGCCGGACTCATTGACCCCAGGCTCGAATGACGCCTCTGTCTGTTGTAGAACACTTCGATGTACTCGA
>JANYKG010000086.1 GCA_025358205.1 Armatimonadota bacterium | reverse complement strand
CAGATGCTCAATGGAAGGCAACGAACGAAGAGATGACAGACGAAGTGATTGAGCAACTGCGTACAAACTTGGGAAACCAGGAGCAAGCAGCGCAATCATAACCTAGCGTGCATTATTCACGAAGTGCATAATGCACGGCCTTCCGGGTATCATTCATGCTCTGCTTGAATGATCCTGGCGAGATCGCGTTTTACTCAAGAGCCGAACGACGTTTGATATGTGCTCCCCTGCGCTATTTGTCGGTCGGCTCTCTTTTCTCTATCCCACATCAGCGCCGCGCGAACGCCGGTCGCCCCTTGAGTAGACCCTGATCGCCGCAACCGGCTGGATGGGGCACGCCGACTCGCAGATACCGCAGCCGACACACTTGTCCTCGTTGACATACGGACGTCTGCCCTCGCCGGGAACGTCCTTCCACTCAATCGCCTTGTAGGAACAATACTCGTCGCACACCAGGCACTTCTTGCCGGCAGCCCACGCTATGCACTGGCTACGGTCAATACCCGCAGTGCCGATGAATATCTTCGGCTTGTCTTCGATCTTGAACGGTTTGATGGCGTTCGTTGGGCACACCTGGCCGCACGCGTTGCACTCCTGGGTGCAGCAGCCGATGCGCGGGACCAGCACCGGCGTCCAGAACCCCTCGATCCCCGCCTCGAAAATGGCCGGTTGCAGACCGTTGGTCGGGCACGCCTTCATGCACCCGCCGCATCGCACGCAGCGGTTGACGAACTCGCTCTCCGACGCCGAGCCGGGCGGACGAATCAGAGCCGGGCTGCTGATTTTGATAGGCGACGTGTCGCTGAGGGCGTGTTTTCTAGCCGGGTCTATGGCCGTCATAGCCGCAAACGCCAGCCCCACGCCAGCGCCCTGCAGCACGCGACGGCGAGACGGATCAAGCCTCGTCTCCTCGTGAAACACCGGCTTCGGTCTGAGGCCAAAGCGGATTGACTTCGGCGGGCAATCGGCCACACAGTCGAAGCACTCGATACACTCCGTCATGCGGGTCAGCTTGGGGTCCTTCGGGATGGCGCCCATCTTGCACTCGCGAATGCACTTTCCGCATTTCGTGCAGTCATCACGCACGATGCGCTTGAGCAGCGGAACCTGTGAACAGAGACCCAGCAGCGCACCGAGCGGGCAGAGGTTCCTGCACCAGAACCGCCGGGTAATGCTGTTCAGGCTGATGATGCCGATGAACACGGCCAGAACAACCATCGCCTCGCGGTAGTACATCTGCGGTCCGCTCATAATCGGCCACGAGCCTGTTTTGTCGCTCAGCCACATGCCTACGGATGCAACCGGCCCGACGCTGCTGCCGGACCATCCGTAGAAGACCTCCGCCAGCCAGCGGATCACCAGTTGCACCGGCGCGACAAAGACCAGGACGACGGTCCGCGTGAGAAGGCTGAGCGGATCAAGTAGATAGACCGCCTGCATGGAGAAGAGCGATGTGACGAGCAGACCGGCGAGGATGTAGTATTTCCAGTTCCGGTGAATCGGCGTGTCCTTCTTACGCTTGCCTCGGAAGAAGAACCTGTCGGACAGGTCGAGGGTGGTTCCCATGGGGCAGAGCCAGCCGCAGAAGACTCGCCCGAGGAGGATGGTCAGTGCGATGATGACGATTCCCAGCAGCGCCTCGTGGATGATGGACCGCGCGGCCAGCGATGTGGCGATACCGACCAGCGGGTCAATCTGCACAAAGAGATCAACCGGTATCTTCGAGGTAAGCGGATATGCGGTTTTCCCGATCAGGTACAGGAACAGCCCGAAGAAGACTACCTGGGTTATTCGCCTAATAGTTCTGGTTTTCATAATTGCTCAATGCTCTGCTGCACAAACGGGCACAAGCACATACTCGTCACGAGTCTCGCTATCCAGGTGAACGGACAATGCCTTTCGGATATTCTCAAAGACTTCGCTGACGGTCTTCTTTTGCGTATAGAAATTCAATTCAACGCCCTCGGCGGTATAGTCTTCGCCGTCATGATTGATTATCACTTTGATCGTTTCCATCATGTTTGGCATTCTCCGTGCTTGCCCCAGACTACTCATCTGGCTGTTAGCCGGGGAGCTGTTCCCGGAACGTCCGCCGCGGCGGACCGCACTGGATTCGGAAATCCAGTCCTAACATTGGGTATGCTTCTCGGCCAATGTTGGCCGGCAAACGTTAGATCGGGACGTCCGAGGCTAGGCACTGGTGAGTATCCTCTCCCCGTACAGAACACTCCACAAACGTTGGCTCGGGATTTCCGAATCCCGAGCGCCAGCGGAGCCGGACATGGCGGCTTCACGCCTGCGGCTACAATTCTGTCTTTATCCGACGGCTGCTACACTCGTCTGAGCGTGACCTTCTTGAGGTCCATCTGACCGACGCCCAGGGCTGCCGCATACTTGATATGCCCGATCTCCTGCGGCTTCTTGCCCAGCAGCGTCGCGGCATAGGCGTCAATCGCCACCGGGTCGGTGCCGGCTATCACCTGACCGACATCCTTGGTTTCGCCCGGGCCTTTCGGACCGCGAGTGAGCATGATGCGTATCGCGTCCAGTATGATCAGGTCCGGTTTCACAGCAGTCGAGTAGTCCGCGATGCACTGCTCCAGATTGGCCGTATGCCATGCCTGCCGATCCCAGTTCGTGCCCATCATATTCTTCATGCTGGCGGTGATGGTGGCCCCGCCGTGTACCTTGGCGATGGGAACATTGATGAATACGTCCGCGTTTAGAACCTCGGCAGCGCAGTCATCGGACTTCAGAATCTTCCCCTTGGGGATGTTGACCCGCTTATACATGAACTTCTTGTCAGCGGAGATGAGCCTGACTTTGGTAGCATTACATATATCTTTTGCGCCGTTGATGGGAAAAGCCGAGTTGGAATTGTCGCATGTGTGATCCAGCACCGTTATGCGCGATGCGCCCGCCTTCTGACATAGCTTTATCAAACCGGTGAGCAGTTGGGGGTTCGTGTTAGCCGCCTGCGCCGGGGTTCGCGCCCACGCCAGGTTCGGCTTGATGAGAACGGTGTTGCCCTTCTTCACGAACTTGCCGATGCCGCCCAGCCCGTCAATGGCCTTCTTCACAAGGATTTCCGGGCTGCCCTTGGATGCAATCGCCAATGTGGACTTAGTGGTGGCCGCCTCCACTTCCTGGACAAAGCCGAGAATCTCGTCGCCAACCAATGTGAACCCGCCGATAGCGATGCCCGCCAGTCCTGCGCGCCGCAAAAACTCGCGCCGATTGAAACTGTCTGTCATGTACTACTCCCTCTTGCAGACGTGTCGGGGTATGGGAGTGTGGGGGTTCGAGCCGACAAACACCAACGCTCAACATTCAACTTCCAAGGAAAGACCCTTCTGGATCGTTCGATGTTGAACGTTCGTCTCCCCCATACTCACACACGCCCATACTTCGTCAGACTGTCTTTCGTATAATATCCATCCGTGCAGGATCGTTCGTGCCCAGGTTTTTGGATGCAGCGGTAACGATGAACTTGGTCGGTCGGCCTACATCCGCAAGCGGCTTCAATCCGATCTCCGTGCGCCGTGCCTCAATTATCTGCCAGCCCTGGTGATCCATCGCGACCGGGTCCGCACTTATCAGCAGAGTCTTGTGATCCCACAAGAACTCAGGTTTGCAGCCGGGTCCACCGTTGCACAGCGGCCTTAGGGCGTCGCAGATGATTAGGCGTGTCTTATCTTTGATCGCCGGGATGGCGTTCAGATCGGCGAGGAACGGATCGCAGTTGTTACCGTGATGGTCGCCGGGGTTCACGTGGGTGCCGTAGTGGTTCTTCATCGCGCAGGTGACGCCGGAGATGCTGTGGTCCTTGAGAATAGGCACGTTGATCAGCGCGGTAATCTTCTCAGTGACAATCTTGCTCAGCTTACCGTTGAAACTGCCCTGCTTGGTCGGCTCGGCATCGTACTCGCTCTCCGTGCCGTAGACCTGCACACCGGCCTTGCGGTTGATGGCGTAACCGGCGCGTATCATCTCGCGGTCGTTGCGATCCCAAACGATGATGTTGTCCGGCTTCACGCCTGCCAGCTTGAGGCCTGCGATGATGGACGCCACTACCTCGGGGTGAGTGGACGCGTTCTTCGCAAACAGGCAGTTGACCTTGATACCTACCACGTCGCTCGGCTTGAACAACTTCTTCCATGCGGCGGCTTCGGACTTCGTATCGGTGAAGCTCTGCATACCCTGAGCGAGCATCTTGTTCACCGTGCCCTGATCCAAGGTGGGGTCGGCATCACCTACCGATGCCATACCCAGGCCTTTCGCCGTGCTGCCGCCGGAAGGGACTATCGCCTTCGGGCTGTTCACGATGACTATCCGCGACCTACCGTCCGCCGCATGTGTATCGAGCGAGATGACAGACGCGCCGACAAGGCCGACACCGGTCGCCGCCGCGCCTTTCAGGAACTCGCGCCTGCTGAGTCTAGCTGTCATTCGTTACTCCTTGTCAGAGAAGTGTGGGAGTGTGGGGCAATCGAACATTCAACATCGAACACCGAACTCTCAACGTCAAACGATCTGGACGGTCTCTCCTTGGACGTTGAATGTTGAGCGTTGTCCCGCCTTCGGAGGGGATCCCGCTTTCAGGAGTGAAACGCTGGATGTTTGGTCAAATCCCACACTCAACCATCAACCATTCCCCCATTAGCCATTCCCTTAGTGAGTCCCCAGTTTCTTGGCGTACCCGCTGCTGATGTTCTTCAGGAAATCAAACGCCGCCGCTCTCCCTTGCTGCCCGTCCAGGTTGACCTGAACAGTCACGAAGAACTTGCCTCGGAACAGGTAGCCGTTTGCCACACCGTTATCCGAATAGGTGTAGGACTCAGACAAGAGCGTGTTCCTCTTGTAAGTGGACTGCTTCTTGTCCGTGACTTCCCAGTACTTGTAGAATTTCCTTGCTGCCATGAAGGATTCCGTGAGATGAATGGTCACGGTAGCGGTCGCGTTCTTCATCTTATACGTCTGCTGAGCCGCTTCGAGCACACCGTTCTTGGTGTAAAGCTCGTAGTCCCCATCGTAAATCTCGGTCAAGTCGTTTCCGACAGCATAAGCCAGAGTGTCCGGCACAACGTCCCAGCCTTTGACCTCTCCACTGGCAGGTATGATCTTGACAACGCTCGGCGGCGGATTGGGTATGTCCGTCGCGAATGACATGGACGCGAACAACAGAAGCGCCGCAACCGCGAGGAGGCTAATCCAGCATCTCCCCAGGGGTGAACCAGACTGCGATTTCTCTCTCTGCATCTTCTTCAGGGGCTGAACCATGGATAAGATTCTCCTTTGTGCTTAGGGTGTAATCCCCGCGTATTGTCCCGGGCTGCGCCGTAGACGGATTTAGCGTACCCATCATTTGCCGAACCAAAGCAATTGAGTTATCGCCTTCCAATACCATTGCCACTACCGGACCGGAGGACATGAATGCCACTACGCCCTCAAAGAACGGTTTGTCCCTGTGAATCTCGTAATGCTTTTCCATCTGTTCCTTGGATGGCTTCACGATCTTGAGAGCTTTGATCTTCAGCGTGCGAGCCTCAAATCGGCGGATGATCTCGCCGACCAG
>JANYKG010000071.1 GCA_025358205.1 Armatimonadota bacterium | reverse complement strand
GGATTCGGTCATAGACGCGTTCACCGGATCGGGTGTCGTGGCCTATATGTATAAGACCAAGGGTCTGAAGGTCACTGCCAACGACCGGCTGCGCTACTCCTACCATGCCGCTCGCGCTATCGTCGAGAACTCAAGCGTTCGGATAAGTGAGGACGAACTTGCCGCTCTGCTTGCGAAAAACCCAAAGGCTGGGACCTTTGTCCAAGACAACTTCAAGGGGCTTTTCTTCGCAAGCGGAGTGCATGGCGTCATCGACAATATCCGGGCAAACGCCGACAAGCTCGAGGGCTTCAAGAAAGACATTGCGTTCTTTGCTCTGGGCAAGACGTGCATGTCCGGCAAGGGCGGCTTCGGCCACTTCTCTTCCTCGACCGACTACGGTAAGCGCCAGGATACGCCGGAGGAGTTCACACAGCGATTCTCCGACAACATCGCGCGCATCAATGCGCTCATCTTCGATAACGGCAAGGAATGTAAGGCGTCCAACAAGGACATCAACGCGGCGCTTTCAGAGGTCAAAGTAGACCTGGCCTATTTCGATCCGCCTTACGCGACTGAGTTCTCTACCACTAACTACGAGAAGAGCTACCACTTCGTGGAAGGACTGATGACTTACTGGGACGGGCTTGCCATAAATACGGAATCGAAGACCCACCATTACGCGACCGACCACAAGACCGTGACCAAGGTCAACGCGAACGAGTTCTTCGGAACATTCCTTGCAAGCGCCAAACATATTCCGAACTGGCTCATCTCCTACCGCGACCATGCCTACCCGAACGAAGGCGAGATGAAAGATATCATCTCGGCCAACGGCAAGGATAGCCGGATGCAGTCGAAGCAGCACAAGTATCACATATCCGCGAAGCATTCCGAGAACTCGGTTGCCATGGAGCGATTATTCATCTGTACGAAGGGTGTCAAGTCTGCTCAGGCAGATGAAGACCAGCACTCACTGGAAGTGACCGCGCGCATTGAAGAGAACATGGACGCGCTGGCCGATGCGCCATTCGCCGACGCTCTCGATCTGCTCTCCTGCCAGGCCGGTATGGACCCGGTCAAGGTGACGGGCTTCATGGGCAACAAATACGTGATGCTCGGCTGGATTGAGCGACAGCTTCCCAAGGATGCTAAGACTGTGGTCGATGCGTTCTCAGGCGGCGCGAATGTGGCCTACCACTTCAAACGTAAGGGTCTCAAGGTGATCGCCAATGACCTGCTGCTCTTTCCATATCACGTCGCGCGGGCTGTGGTCGAAAACTCCCACGAGACGCTCTCGGATGAGGACATAGACAAGATTCTGGCTCCCAATGCCAATGCTGGCAGCTTCATAGTAGACAACTTCGATGGTTACTACTACAGCAAGACAGTGCTCTCGTGGCTCGATCAGGTATGGACCAACATCCAGAAGCTTTCCGGCTACAAGAAAGACCTGGCTCTGGCGGCGCTCGGTAATACGGTGAAGGCAAAGAGCCTGTATGGCCAGTTCCATCGCTCCCAGATTAACCTCAAAGCTGAACTGGAAGCAGAAGCGGATATGGAAACCGAGGCAGGCGGGTTCAAGGAAAGCCAGCTCACAGATATTCCTATCCCAAACATGGAAGCGAGCTTCAGGCGTTATGCCAGCCAGCTGAACAAACTGGTCTTCGATAGCGGCCAGGAATGCAAAGTTTTCCACGGCGATGCCGTGGAGGCGGTGCGAAAATACGGCGCGGACGTGCTGTATCTCGATCCGCCCTACATAACGGAGTTTTCCAACAACGACTACGAGTATTCGCTACACTTCGTCGAGGGTCTGATGAACCGCTGGGCGGACAAAGAGCTTCTCGACGACAATCGCCGCAGCTACAAATCGCGGACCCACTACAGCAAGGAGAGTATCCGCTCGCTCATTGAGAACCTCGCATCCGAGGCGCGCGGCAAGTATAAGACAGTGCTTATGTCCTACCGTGATCACGCGTTCCCGACGGAAAGTGAGATAAAGGACATCTTCGCGGAGCGCTTCGGGCAGGTTCGCGTCAAGGGAATGGATGTTGAATATGGCCTCGTCCTCGGCAAAGGCGGCGAGGGAAAGAACGCTCGTGAGCTTCTCTTCATCGCATCCAACTCGCGGTCGGCTCCGAAATCAGTGGTGGCGTCGCTTGCGGCCAACTGCCATACATCTATCCCCGTGGACGTAGCAATGGGCAGCGTGCTGTCTGCATCGGCAATCGACCTGAACCCCAACGCGGGTGACCCGCAGTTCAGCTTCGTAATGTGCCGGGCAGGGACGAACAAGAACGGGGACCATTTCCTGCCGGACGAACTTGCGACCAGATACACGACGGCCATCAACAAGAAAATAGACCTCAAGCACTCTCAGGACCTTACGGACATAGTAGGCGGGATCATCAACGCCGAGTTTGTGGACGATGAGGCGGGCGGCCGGGTCGAGTGCGTGGGCGAGTTATTCACGGCGGACACCCCCACCGCCGCGCTCGCCCACAAGCTCATGAAACGCGGGATCATAACCCAGGTCTCGATGGAGTGTGACTACGAGACCGGGGAGTGCTCCATCTGCGGCAAGACCGTGGCGAGCAAGAACGACT
>JANYKG010000033.1 GCA_025358205.1 Armatimonadota bacterium | reverse complement strand
TAGATTACCCGGAGGTGGTCATGCGGTTTCCGGGTTCAGTCAACCTGCGTCCGTATTACATGCCGAACCTGACTCTTGGTGGTGTGGGAACAGACGTGCGCTACACCGGTGGAGTAGGGGTGAACAATGTGGGGCTGCTGGTGACGACGGCTGGAAAGGTGACCTATGTTGATACTGCCACCACCAAGCGGTTCTTCTACGTTGACGATGGTTCCGCTATGTCCGACGGCATAGTGATAGGCGGCACGACCAGGACCGGCGTGCGTGTGCAGATCAACGGCTTGGCAACCGGAAACACGATCACAGCACCTGGTATGGGTGACTTTGTCCGCGTGACCGGTATTTGTGCACCGCTGACAGCACCGATAGGTATTTCCGTTCAACTCCGCCCGCGCACCCAGGATGATGTGGTAGTGTATTAGCTTTGATGCGGACGGGGACGTCCGCGCTCCCATTTTCTGCCCCGGAAGTTGTCCAATCCCCCGTCAATGTGATAAACTGAGCAAAAGTTGTGAGAGGTATCTGACATGGCGATGCGAGATTTGGTCAACGAAAATATCTGCAGATTGAAGCCCTACGTGCCGGGTAAGCCGATTGAGGAAGTCAAGCGCGAGTTCGGTATCACGTGTTCGATCGTCAAGATGGCGTCGAACGAGAATCCGCTCGGCCCATCGCCCAAAGCCCTCGCCGCCATGAAGGAGGCGCTGGAGCAGGTCGCCCTCTACCCGGACGGCAAGTGCTTCACGCTGACGCAGGAACTTGCGCGCTTCTGGGGCTGCACGGAAGACGAACTGCTCATCGGCAACGGCTCGGACGAGATCATCCACAACCTCGGCGTCACATTCCTATCGCCCGGCGACGAGATCATTCAGGGTGACCCTTCCTTCAGCCAGTATGAAACATCGGCCACACTGTGCAACAGCGGCTGCGTGATGGTTCCGCTCAAGAATTTCACGTTCGACCTGGATGCGATGGCGGATGCGATCACCGACAAGACCCGCATGATCTACGTCACCAACCCGAATAACCCGACCGGCACGATGGTCACCAAGCAGGATGTCGAGCGGTTCATGGCGCGGCTGCCGGAACGAGTCATCGTCGTGTTCGATGAGGCTTACTATGAGTATGTCGAGAATCCCGACTACCCGAACACCTATGACTATGTGAAAGCCGGAGCGAACGTCATAATCCTGCGCACGTTCTCCAAGGCATACGGCCTTGCGGGCTTGCGGATAGGGTATGCCATCGGTAAGGCCGAACTGATCGAGTGCCTGAACCAGGTCCGCCAGCCGTTCTGCGTGAACAGCGTCGCTCAGG
The DNA here is from genome assembly GCA_025358205.1 of Armatimonadota bacterium. Classification (GTDB taxonomy): domain Bacteria; phylum Armatimonadota; class UBA5829; order DTJY01; family DTJY01; genus JANYKG01. The sequence goes on along the minus strand of JANYKG010000033.1, from coordinate 30,736 downwards.
CGGGCGCGTTGGCCAGTCTGCGGGACCCGGACCAGGTCTCGCGCAGCAGGCGGGTGAACTCCGAGGGCAAGCAATACCTCTACCAGGAGTTCGACAAGATGAGACTGCCCTATGCGCCGACGGAAGCGAACTTCATCTTCCTGGACATCAAGACGGACTGCCGACCGGTCTTCACCGAAATGCTCAAGCGAGGCGTCATCATCCGAACAGGCGACATCTTCGGGTATCCGAACTTCATTCGCGTGACCATCGGCACAGCGGAGGAGAACGCCAGGTTCATTGAGACGCTGAAAGAGGTTCTGAAATGATTATCATCCTTTCGTCCCAGGCGACTGACCAGGACGTAGAGAAGATAGTAGCGAATCTAGAGGGGCGGGGCTACGGCATCCACCTTTCGCGCGGCGTGGAGAAGACGATCATCGGGGCGATTGGCGCACCGGACGAGGACAAAGCGCTGATCGCTCAGCAGATCGAAACGCTGGCCTGCGTGGAGCGAGTGGTCCCTATCCTCAAGCCCTACAAGGTGGTTGGCCGCGAGTTTCATCCAGACCGCACTATGATAGACGTGCGAGGCGTGAAGATTGGCGGCGACGAGATTGTGGTGATGGCGGGGCCGTGCTGCATAGAGTGCGAGTCTCAGACGCTGGAAGTCGCCAGGTTCTGCAAGAAGGCAGGCGCGACCATCCTTCGCGGCGGTGCATTCAAGCCGAGCACTTCGCCGTACAGCTTCCATGGGTTGGGTGAAGACGGGCTGAAAATTATGGCGGCGGCACGGGATGAGACCGGCATGCCGATCATCACCGAGATTCTGGACGTTCGCGATCTGGAAATGGTGGCGAAATACGCCGACATTCTGCAGGTTGGCACGCGGAATATGAGCAATTTTGGCCTGCTGACGGAGATTGGCAACATGCGTAAGCCCGTGATGCTGAAGCGCGGTATGTCTTCGACCATTGAGGAGTGGCTGCAGGCGGCTGAGTATATCGCCACGCGCGGCAACTACGAGGTCATCCTGTGCGAGAGAGGAATACGCACTTTTGAGACGTTTACCCGAAACACTTTTGACGTGAACGCCATACCGGCGGTGAAGGAGCTGAGTCACCTGCCGATCATCGCCGATCCCAGCCACGGCACAGGCAAGTGGCAACTGGTATCACCTGTGGCTAAGGCCGCCATCGCGGCGGGCGCGGACGGCCTGATGATAGAGGTTCACCCCGAACCGCAGATGGCGCTCAAGGACGGCCCTCAGTCGCTGAAACTGGATACCTTTGCCCAGTTCATGAAGGAATTGGCGCCGATTATTCGAGCCGTGAATCGTGTCCCGGCATGGAGTCCAGTCAGTGAACTTGCAGATTAAGCGCGTTGCTATTGTAGGCGTCGGTCTCATCGGCGGGTCGTTTGGCATGGCTCTGAAGGAGCGCGGCCTGGCGGACACTGTCGTGGGTGTTGGCCGAAACCCCGAGCGTCTGAAACTGGCGCAGGAACTCGGCGCGGTGGATTCATGGACTACCGATCTGGACGCCGGTGTGCGCGACGCAGACCTCGTCTATGTGTCTACGCCTGTCGGCATGGAGTTGGACTTCATCAGCCGGATCGTGCCCCACGTGAAGCCGGGGTGCATTATCACCGACGCGGGGAGTACTAAGGCTGAGATCAGTAGAGGCACTGATACCCTTTCGCGACCAGATGTTCATTTCGTCGGCGGACACCCCATGGCGGGATCCGAGGCAGCAGGCGTGGAAGCCGCGCGATCTGACCTGTTTGTGAACGCCAGCTACGTACTCACTCCCACCGAGCAGACGAGCGCGGACGCGTTGGCGTTAATGCGCGGGCTTGCGGAAGGTATCGGCTCACGAGTGATTGTGATGGACCCGGAAGCGCATGATCGCTGTGCGGCGGTCATCAGTCATCTGCCTCATCTAATAGCGGCGGCGTTGGTGTCTCTGGCGCAGGAGCATTCCAAGAACGATCCACAGGTTTTCGACCTGATCGCCGGGAGCTTCCGCGACATGACCCGTGTGGCGAGCAGTTCGCCTGAGTTGTGGCGCGATATCTGCCTCACGAACGCGGACGGCATCCGGGCGGCGACGGACACTTTCGTGCGGTTGCTCAGCCAGGGAGTCGGCCTAGTGGAGTCCAAGGACGGCGAGGCTTTCCAGGAATGGTTCGCATCGGCAAAACAGACAAGAGACGAGATCATCAAGCCGAAGGTCGGGCAGGACGAGGCATGAGCAAGAGGCTTTCTATCGCAATTGACGGACCGGCGGGCGCTGGGAAGACGACCATTGCGCGCGAGGTTTCTCGTATCCTCGGCTATAAGTATGTGGATACCGGTGCTATGTACCGAGCGGTCGCCTGGCGGTCGGTTCAAGAAGGCATTCCGCTTGCCGATAAATCCGCTATCGTGGCGCTCACAGGCGATATGTGTATAGACTTTGTGGAAGGGGACGGCTCGCGAATATTCGTTGACGGCGAGGACGTTTCCAAGGCTATCCGCACACCGGAAGTGACGAAGCTTTCGTCGCCGGTTTCAGCGATCTCAGGTGTCCGCAGGCTGCTGGTGGATCAGCAGCGGCGACTTGCGGGTGAGGGCGGCGTGGTGATGGAGGGCAGGGACATCGGTTCTGTGGTGTTGCCCAACGCCGAGGTGAAAATATTTCTCACCGCGTCTGTTGACGAACGCGCTCAACGCCGATTTACCGAGATGCAGTCGTCAGGCATGGACGCTGATCTCGAACGCTTGAAACTCGATATTCAGGAACGCGACCACAGAGACAGCACTCGGTCAGACAGTCCGCTCACCAAGGCGCCTGGCGGAGTGGAGATAGATACGGACCACCTCAGCATCGAGCAGGTGGTGGGCAGAGTTGTTGAATTGGCTCAGGAGTACGGGACATGATGAAACGGTTACCATTGGGTGAATTCCCATACAGATCGGCGCTATTCTTCTTAAGGGGAATATTCCGATGCCTTGGTGGGCTGACGCTGGTCGGCGAGGAGAACATCCCTGCTGAGGGTGGGGTCATTCTGGCGTCGAATCACCTAAGCCATGTAGACCCTCCTGCGCTGTCCAGCAAGACGAAACGCCATGTGCGATTTATGGCGAAAGCGGAGCTGTGGCATCCCAAACCAGTGGGTTGGTGGATGGACTCCATAGGCAATTTTCCTGTGCGCCGAGGAACTGCGGATCGTAGGGCAATCAAGAAAGCTATTGACCTACTCGAAGAAGGCTGGGTGATCGCGATCTTTCCTGAGGGGACAAGGAGTCGGGACGGCACGCTCGGTGAGCCTGAGATGGGCATAGGTCTGATCGTCATGAAAGCGAAATGTCCAGTGGTTCCGACGGTTATCTTCGGCACGGATAAGATACTCCCGGTGGGTGATAAGCGTTTGCACCGGAATCCCGCGAAAGTGGTCTTCGGCAAACCGGTCTACCTGGATGACATCTTTGAACAAAAGGAATCACGCGAGGGCATGGCGGAGATCGGGCGGCGCATCATGACAGCCATCGCGGAGTTGCAGGCGGCTGGGGAGTGACCAATCGCTCAGCATTAGACCGCAAAATTACTTGTTAAAGTGTTTGTAATCCTCTTGACAGATTCGTGAAAAGCACATATACTTTTCTTGTAGTGAGCGGCTGACAGTGTGCCGCAATTCCGGTTGATGCCGTGTATTACGCTGACGATTCGATATGCTGACAGGTGGCGTGCGACCTCTTTGCCCTTACACCTGCAGGTGGGTATGAAGAATTGCGGCGGGTGATATCATATTCCGTTCGTTCTTACGTTTTTTTCTGGACACAACAAAGACCTTGCAGAGACCGGGCTGTATCTACTATCCTGCATAGAGTCTTAGTGTTGTCCTGAAGGATGATTCTCGTGGCCAAACAGAAAATTCTCGTCGTTGATGACGACACAAAAACGTGTGAGTTGATTCGGATGCAGCTCGACATGGCGGGTTTTGACGCGGTATGCGCGCACGACGGCAGGGAAGCGCTGAGCGTGGCCAAAGAGTTCGCACCGTCGCTGATGATCCTCGATGTTATGCTCCCCGAAGTGGACGGCATGGAAGTCCTTCGCGAGATCAGACGCTCCACCAATCTGCCGGTAATCATGGTCACGGGCAGAGGCGACGAGTTCGACCGCGTGCTCGGCCTGGAGATGGGCGCGGATGACTATGTGACAAAGCCCTTCAGCCTCCGTGAACTAGTTGCGCGTGTGAAGGCAGTTCTTCGGAGGAGCGGTGGTTCACAGCCTGCCCCTGAGCAGCAGATCCTCAATCTCCCCGGCCTCTACGTCAACCTCTTGTCCCGCGAAGTCAGGATCAACGATCAGCGCGTGGACATGACCCCCAAGGAGTTCGATCTCCTATGGCATTTGGCGCGGAATCGTGACCGAGTTTTCTCACGCGACGATCTCCTGAAACAGGTTTGGGCATACCAGGAGTTCTTCGGCGACGAACGAACTGTTGACCAGCATGTGAAAAGATTGCGACGAAAAGTTCAAGTTGAGCATCAGCCCTGCAAGATCATCACGATCTGGGGCGTGGGATACAAGTTCGAGCTGTCCAACGGAACGAAATAATCAGGCTCATCATCGCTGCATCTCCTTCCGAGTGTAATGCTCTCACCTCTACCCTCAAGTATGCGCGCTCGTTACCCGATAATCTTACCAGTACGGATCGCAAGAGCATGGCATCGCGCTGTGTTCCAGCAGGCTGTGTGGAGGTAAAGGGTATGATAGCGGCGATGGACGTGAGTAAGTTCGAGAATTATAACCGTGGCGTCTCCTTGTACGACCAGGGGCTGTACACGGAGTCCATAGAGGAGTTCGAGCAGGTGATAGACATCGCCGAGGAGAACTCGCCCGAGTGGAAACTCGCCTCATTCTACATGTGCGAAGCGTACACCAACCTGGGCCAGTCGCACCTTCGGATGAGCATGTTTCGCAGAGCCGAGAAGGAACTGAAACTCGCGGTACTGATGCATCCCGACTACGCCGACCTGCACTGCAGCCTGGGTATCACCTGTTACAAGCAGGGGCGGTACGACGAGTCGCAGTCGCACCTGGACAAGGCGCTTGAGATCAATCCCACCTATGCCAGAGCGCTGGTCTATCGCGGCATGAGCCGTCTACGCAAAGGCGATCCGAACGGTATGCGTGATCTGTCTGACGGTGTTTCTGCGGAGCCGGTGTTCTGCGGCGACAAGTATGCGAAGGCTGTTGCACTGTATCACAGCGGAGACCTGGACAGGTGCCTGCTTCTCATGGAAGAGATAGCCGAGACAGATACCGACCAGGCCGGTGATGCGCTGAACCGAGGTCTGGAACTGATGAACCGCTGTCAGTATGAGGAAGCCGCACAGGAGTTCCTCGGCGCGGTGTCGTCCTGCCCGCAGTACGCGGACCTGCGGCATCACCTGGGTGTATGCTACCTGAACCAGGGCATGGTGGACGTGGCAATCGGTCAGTTCCGCAAGGCGGTTGAGATAAACCCGTCGTTCAAAGCCGCGCGGATCAGTCTAGCCGGCGCCTATGCCAAAGCAGGTAAGGTTGACCTCGCGGCCCGTGAGCTTCAGGCGGTGAAGCAGATGGACCCGCATAACATTGAAGCCGGGCGACTGCTCACTGAGCTACCTGACTGACACTGAATCCCAAATATGTAATACCACGGCCCTGGTTGAACGCAATCAGGGCCGTCTCCATGTGAACACGGATGTCCTCGTCCGCTCCATTCTGTGTGATTGCGATTACCCCTTTCGTCATGGGGATATTATCGCATTGCAGTTACCAGAGGACATAATCGCTCTGCATTCACACGCTGCTGCTATCACCTTGACCGTGCAGCCTGGATTACATATAATACCAATGATGAATGACTAACCACGGGAGGCTAATCCATGAAGAGATTTGCGTTGATTCTGTTGCTGTTGTCAGCCGCTGCGTCCGTCTACGCAGTTGGAGACCAGGCTTATCTCGGCATTTTTGCTGAGACAAGTGTTACCAAGATTGCCGGTATGCCTGCAATGCCTGCCTTGCCGCCGGGCGTGGACATGAGCAAACTTGCTGATATGCCCGGAATGGAGCAGCTTATGGGCATGGGTGCGCCGAAAAGAAAGCTTGATGTGCGCCTGTGGTCGCCGGGACTCGCGCCTGATTCAGCCACAGCAGCCATCGCACCGCCAAAGGGATTGAAACAGGGTGACAAGCTGGACCTGGAGATATACCGACCCAAGGCTGAGAAGGTTGGTGGAACTACCGGCGAAGGTGAAGCGCCAGCGCAGGCCGGTAGCACAGACTTTACGATCAAATACTACTGGGGATCATCGGCAACCGTTAAGCCGGGTCAGCCCAAGGTCATCAAAATGAGTTCCATGACGGCGGATCAGAAGCGCGTCATGAAGGAGTCTTCGCAGAAGTCAGGGGCCTCGTCCTATTTCTACAAGCCGGATTGGACTACTGCTTACTGGCCGACTAAGAAGCAGCCGGGTCGCATTGCCAAGGACGCCGTGCTGCCTGGTTCCTATGCTCTTACCACCAGCTACACAGGGAACGTGACGATTGACTGTCCGGCCAATGTGGATTTCCTCGGCCCAATAGACATGATTGCGCCCAGCATGGAGGAGAAGGTTGATCTGGAGAAAGCCATCAAGTTTGAATGGAAGCCGATCCCGAACCTGCTTGGTTCACGGGCTTCCATATTCGGGATGGAGGGGAAGAGCACGCTAATCATCTGGAGTTCGGCCGAGGTGTGGCAGGAAGAATCCATGTCGGTAGATTGGGACTATTTGCAGATGGCACAGGTTCGGAAGTTTGTGGCGGACACAGTTATGATGGCCGGAACACGAACAGACGTGACAGCGCCGATCGGTATCTTTAAGGATTGCAGTATGGCGAACCTCACCATGGTCGGCTACGGACCCGGCGTCGCGATGGAGAAGGTGCAGCCGATACCGAGGATTCAGACGAAGACGACGCTGATGATGATGCTTGGCGGCAAGGGCATGCCCGGACAGGAAGATACCACTGGCGGTTCTGTTCCGAACGAGAACAACTGAGTGATGAGCAGTCGCCGGGGTGGCGTATGGGTTACGCTGGCGCTTTACCTGCAGTCAGAAAGAAGGACCGGAGTCAAGTACTACCACGACTCCGGTCCGTGTATGGAGGGAGATCAGGTGATAAGGTTGATGTTCGGTCAGCGCTGAATGGCCCCCCAAAGGAGAATGATGCCCAACCCCAACGCGCAGGATGAAAGCAGCATTATCCCAGCCCACTCAACGATTCCATTCCGCTTGTCTGTTTGCTGACGTTCTTCGATTCTCTCCGGTTCTGAAGGCGCCATCATATGCGTCATCTCAACCAGGCACGGCGCGCAGAGTTTTACTGAAGCCATCTTTCCGTTGCATCGGGCGCATACACATGAATCCTGCCCGGTGCATTCGGCGATTCGCCAACTGCTCACCGTAACATAGCTTTCCAAGGCCTGCGGTTTCAGCATGTCCGCCTCCACAACTACAGCGTCCTTGCCCACCGCGCGAATCTTGATCTACCTTCCGTGGCCCCGCGCTTTTGGATTCGCGATGATGATGGGCGATATTGGAAAGTTTTTCGGTCTTCGCGGTATGTTTACGTGAATGGGTGAATCTCTTCCTCTCAGTCATTCCCGTAAATATATAATACAAAGCACGTAATTTTCAACGCAACCTACCCGTAGAAGCGATCTGCAATGGGATGAGGGAAGGATCACATCGCTGGACAAATGGCAGAACGTATGCATCCAGCTTTTGTGGTATTAATGATGCCGGTTTATGCCTTGCTTGACGAGACATCCGCTTCACCATATAATGCGAGCAAGAGAGCTTAGCGCATGAATCATTGCGGTGAAGACAAGGAGTCCTGGAATGAAAACGATTCGGTTAATCATGTTCGTTACCGGGATGATAATTCTGCTCTTGGTACTCGCCGTTCAATGCGCGGCAGTCGAATCGGAAGGATTGTCCAAGAGGTCGGGAGGTTCCACTACGCATATCCGTGAGTTTCATCATCCGCGAGTGGTAGTGCATTGGCATCCCTCGTCGAAGCAGCTTACACTGGACGATGTTCGGTTCGCATTGGACCACAAAGTACATGCAGTTGAGCTTGACGTACACGTCCGCGCATCCGATGGCATGGTAGTCTGCAATCACGACCGAGCGACTGCGGAAAGCCCTACGCTGGAATCCGCAATTGAGACGATACTTGCGCACGAAGGTAAGTCAGCGACCGTCCATGCGGATGGCTGGCAGTTCTTCCTGGTACTGGAGCCAAAGGAAAATTCACCGGCACTTTTCGATTGCATCGCCGAGACGCTTCAGCGGCACTCAAACATCCTGAGCACGAGCGTATCCAAAGGGGATGCACCGCGCGGAATCACGGTCGTCATCACCGGATCGTATCCTCGCGAGTTCTACAGCCATTTCAAGCCGGAGCAGATCAACCGTCTGTGCATCGCCGAAACGCACGATTACTCTGACGAGATAGTCAATCTATCACCGGGGCGAACGCAGTTTCAGTGGGTTTCCATTAGATATGGTAAGGACATCGTCAGCAGAGTTCGCTCACTCCATGATGGAACGGACACCGGAGCGAAGGGGCGGTTCAACGTGCGCATTTGGGATGGTCATGCCGCGATGTCGGAGTGCCTTGCAGCGGGTGCGGATTCCGTTAATGCCGACCGGGATGAGATCGTCACCCTGCAGGAGTTGATAGCCCGGTTGCGCTGATCGCAGCTTCCTGCAGTATACACATCAATAAGAACGGCGTCCACTCATTTGCGGACGCCGTTCGTCGTTTGTATTGGACCAGTCACTAGGCTTTGGGTGTCGGCGGCTCGGCCTTCTTGTCCTCTTTCATGTCCTCAGCCGCGGGCGCCGTCACCGGTGGTTTTGGCATCAGATCTTCGGTTGGCGTCTTTGCCTGAACCTTCGTCTCGGTATCCTTTCGCTTCGGCTGCAATACTTCGCTTATCTTAGAAACTGCGCCTCCGGAGCCGCCTCCGAAGTGGTTCATCAGCGACGCCGCCAGTCCCTCGATTGCCCCGCCGGAACCCATCACCAACGTATCCGGCACGAGCTTAATGCCGCGTTCTGCCAGCACGGTGATTGCGTTGACCATCGCGGTGGGTGACTGGCCAAGCGCCTCAACCTGCGCCTGGAAGGCCTTTGCACGTGCAAGACCTACCGCCTCGACCTCAGCGCCCTTTGCGGTGCCTGTCTGCCGTATGTACGAAGCCTCGCCTTCGCCCTTTGCCTTCTGCGCATCGGCGTTGTTAATCTCAATGTCTACGTTTACCTTGGACGTTGCCAGCTTGGCCTGCATGTCTGCGGTACCTCTGGCCTTCTCCATTTGTATGCGCTGTTCTTCCGCAGCCTGCTGTTTCTCGTAGGTCTGTATCTCCTGGTGTGCGATTTCGCGTTGGGTCAGCACCGCGACCAGCGCCTCCGGGAACTGGATGTCCTGGATGTAGACGCCTCTCGTCTCGACCTGGTACTCGGCGAGTTGCTGGCTGATGTGCGCAAAGGCTTCCTTCTGAACCTCTTGCCGAGTCTCAATGAATGTGACAGCCGGCATGCTCTGCAGCTTGTCTCTGAACTGGTTTCCGACCGCTGCCTGGAGCACTTCGTTGACGAGATTGCTCATCGTGCCCACCATGGATATGACTCGCGGAGCCCTCGTATCCGGCACGTGGATCTGCACCTGGAGATCGAACTTGAATACGAATCCTTCGCGGCTCTTCGCGGTGATCTGCTTGAGTCCGGCGTCCAGATTGTGCGCCTGGGAAGTTGTCTCAGACCAGTTCAGGGTCAGGATTGCGGTTGGGACGATCTCCGCCTGGTAGCAGCGCGGGTTGATCGGATACTTGCCCGTCCGCAGCGCCTCCTGCCATATACCTCGGTGCCCTGGCCTGACAAGGCTGCCGAATTTGAACTCAGCGCCGGACATGTCCTTAGTCACCATCCCGACATACGCCTTGATGACAGCAACCTCGCCCTGCTGGATCACCAGCATCGGGACAAGCTCGACACCTACAAGGAACGGATTCAGTGCATAGGCGCCGTACAGCAGAGGGTCATGCTGCAGACCGATCTTGCCGCCGTGGTCCAGGAAAGACTGGAAGTCCTGATAGTTGTTGTGAAGGTTGTTCTTGCTGCCGAGAAGCGCTTCAATGATCTCCATATCGGCGTTGTTAGCGGTCTCCATTGCGGCAACATCGTCAAACTCCCCCAACCTGGTGGCTATGTCCCCTGAAGGCAGAGGATCGCCTTCATAGGTAGTCACGATGCCGATAGTGTCTATCATCTTGGCGCCGGTTCCGGCAACCTGAGGTTGGATTCGGAACAGGTCAAGCTGTTCAGGCCGCAGTCCGAACGCCTCGGGGGTAAGTTTCCCGGTGCCCGCGGCGAGCGGTTGCGTTTCCGGTGAGATCGGTACGCCGTATACGTCACGTTTTGTGATTACGAGGAATCCAACAGGGTGGATAGGCGCGAGCGTACCAGGAGGAAGCACCGGGCGTTGAACACCTTTCTGTCCGCCGTTTTCGACAAATGATCTAAGGTCCGTGAAATTGCCGAACTCCGGTTTGAAGACAGCGGACTTCGCTCCTATTGGTAGCGCTGATCCCACCTGCGCGATGACCACTCCTATCTCGCCGGCGGGTATCTGTATCCACGGGAACTTGCCGACCTTGTAGATCAGCCATAGCTTGAACCGAAAACCGGGCATAAGCAGATCAGCCTGGAAACCCGCCTGTCCGGCAAAAGCGATGGGGTTATCATCGGTCAACTTCTTGAAGCCAAATCTCTTCATCACCAACCCTACTTGAGTGGGACCGATGACTCTGATAGATGGCAAGATGATGAGTACCACAAACAGAATCAGATAACCGAGCCAGTTCATTGCTCTCCTCCGTGTTGTCCGCAATATGTATTCTGCGGATATTCACACACTACTGACAATCCACTTCACCAAAAGTTGCTTATTTCCTTGTGCAGGAATATAATACCCCGGTTGCAGGAGGTAGTAATCATGCCATTGCAAGAACTCAATGCAGTTACCGGGGCTTTCGGGTTCTCCGGGAGGAGCATTACCAGGAGGCTGCTGGCATCCGGCAAGCAGGTTCTCACTCTGACATCGAAGATACCGGACACGGAGTTCGAAGGGCGGGTGCAGGTTGCGCCGTTCGACTTCGATCACCCAGAGCGACTGGTCGAGAGCCTGCGCGGGGCGAGCGTGCTGTATAATACCTATTGGATTCGGTTTGCCCACGGATCTCTGACATTCGACAAAGCTGTTGCGAACAGCCGAGCGCTGGTGAGCGCGGCGAAGGCTGCTGGTGTAAAGCGCATTGTTCACGTCAGCATCGCAAACCCTTCTTTGGAATCCCCTTTACCGTATTACAACGGCAAGGCGCTGGTGGAGCAGGCAATCCGCGAATCCGGGATGTCATACGCCATACTCAGACCGGCGGTTTTGTTTGGTGACAAGGGCATTCTTGTCAACAACATTGCGTGGTTTCTGCGCCATTTGCCTGTTTTTGCTGCGCCGGGTGACGGGAACTACGGGATGCAGCCGATATTCGTAGATGATCTGGCAGACCTGGCAGTGGAGTACGGAGCCAGGGAAGAGAATGCGACGATTGACGCAGTGGGGCCGGAGAAGTTTACATTCGACGAGTGGCTGGCGCTGATCGGCGAGGCTGTGAATCGAAGGACACTGGTTATGCACCTGCCGCCGGACCTGGTGCGCCTGGCCACCGGCATGATGAGCCGCGTGCTCGGAGACGTGATTCTAACCGGTGATGAGGTGAAGGGGTTGATGGCGAACCTGCTTGTATCTGAGCAGGAGCCGAATGCGCCCACAAAATTGACCGAGTGGATGCACGCGAACTCATCGTGGTTGGGCACGCGATATATGTCCGAGGTCAAGGCACACTACAGGTGAATGAGAGAATGGTTGATGGTTAATGGCGGAACGACGGGTTCGGTCCATCATCAACCATCAGCCATCAGCCATGTTCGGTACTATCTACTCCATTCGTCCGGTAGTTTTGCATCGGCGAGCTTTGCGCCGCTGAGATCAGCGCCCCGCAGGTCGGCATCGCTGAGGTCCGCGCCCATCAGATTCGCTCCAATTAGATTGGCGTGACTGAGGTCGGCTTCTCGAAGATCCGCGTGCTGAAGGTTTGCCCCGCTCAGATTTGCTCTGGAGAGCTTCGCGCCTTTCATGGATGCCGCTTCCAGTTCGGCTCCATAGAGGTTAGCCTCTGTGAGGTCGGCGCCGGTCAGTCGAGCGCGCGATAGCACCGCTTCGCCCAAGTCCGCGCCGTGAAATATAGCTCCGGCCAGATCGGATTCAGAAAAGTTTGCAGATGTAAGTGTGGCCTCCGTGAAGTTCGCGCCGGCCATATTTGCTTTGGTCAGGAATGTGACGCTCATATCCGCGCGGGAGAAGTTGGCGTTCACACAATATGCGCCGCCCAGGTCCGCATGGCTGAGGGATGAATCGCTCAGATCCGCTTCGCTGAGGTTGGACTCAGTCAAGTCTGTGCCGCCGAGATCAGCGCCCATAAGCTTTGCGCCTGCCAGCTTGGCTCCAGTCAGAAAGGCCACGCCGATATTCGCGCCGCTAAGGTTTGCCGCGCTCAGATCAGCGATACTGATGTCCGCGCCGTAGAGGTTTGCTCCACCCAGATTGATTCCGCTGAGATCGGCGAAGTTCAGGTCCAGACGTTCCGAGTCGCCAACAGTGGACCCGTTGGTAACGCGCCCTCTGTTCCACTCGTCAATCGCCTCTTTGCCCTTTTTTGCCATTTCCACGTGATCGGGATTTGCCATGATATGCACCTCCTCGCTTTCATTATGCATCTCCTGCATAGTGAAAGCCCTTTCGAGCAATATTCACGTTCTTCGTGAATATTGCGGGCTAGCATCCGATGATCAAGAAGCTACTCCCTACTGTTGCGATATTCGCCACACGTATATTAGACTCCTCCTTCACCCGAATGGTTTCGGCTATATAGCGATTGCTCTGCGATTTTTTTGTGGTATGTCACGTGTGTCGCTAGTATGTGCAGAACGCCTGTTATGATGAGTGCAGGAATGTGTTGGAGGGGATGCTAGGAGATGCGCATAAAAGTTGCTCTCAACCCGAACCAGCGAACTATACCACGTCCATGTTGGCGCATTCCAGTAGAGGAAGGGGTTCTTCATGGAACTTCATGTGTATGCCCACCGTTGTTCCGTTCACGCCGGTAGCCAGGTACACTTTGTCGCAAAAGGATATGATTACCTTGTAACCCATGCCCAGAGTGCCCAGTGTTGAATACTGCCGTCTGAGCGCCACATCCGGCAGATTAAGCGCGGCTATTCCCGGGCCTCCGTCTTTTGCCACCACCATCATCCCATCATCAACACGGTGAAGAGATATTTCACCGCCTCCTGCATGGTTCAGTGCGTTGGTAGCAACCTCACCCAGACACATGGCGAACTTGCTCACTCGTGCATCGTCCATGCCCTGCGCGCTTGCTATATCAGTTATACTATGTCTGATGGGAGCAAGGTCGCTCGGTGCGGTCAGTGTCCAGCGCGCCAGAGGGGATTGTGCCAACTTCTCTATCTCGCTTGCTCGTGTGAGTACAAGCTTGCCGTTTGTTGCGGCCTCTATGAGCCTGCAGTAGAATGTCAGTTTCTGCTCTTCGGCTCTGAGCAGTGAGTTCTGGGCGTGTCGGAGATCGGTGACGTCAATCGCTATACCCACCATCCTAACGGCTTTGCCGCGCTCGTCGTAAACCCCGCTTCCGCGGGCGTGTATCCATTTTTCGCCACTGTCCGGGTTCTGTATTCTATACTCTATGTCGTACTCGCAGTGCTGTTCCAGCGCATCGTGAAGCGCGGCATCGGCTCGCTCGCGATCCTCCTGGTGGAGCATGCCGGAAAATATATCGTAGGTCATGGATATGTTTGGCGGTACGCCGAATAGCTCCTTACACTTTCCGTCCCACACGAGCACATCTCTCACCAGATCCCAGTACCATGTTCCTATTTCCGCGGCCTCGGCGGCCAGTGTGAGTCGCGCTCTGCTGTCATTCAACTCCTCTTCTATGTTTTTCCGCCTTGTTATATCCCGAAAATACACGGTCAGTCCGTGAGTGGAAGGGTAGGCGTGTACCTCAAACCATCTGTTGAGAGGGCGGTAATACTCTTCGAAATCCACAGCGATTTCGTTTTTCATGGCCCTGTGATATTCGCGATGAAATGCTAGATCCACGGTCTCTGGGAATACGCTCCACATGTCGGTTCCCACAATTGATTCGCGTGACCGGTGCAGCAGGTTTTCAGCTATATCGTTGACATAGGTGATGCGCCACGATCTGTCCAGTGTAAGGAATGCATCCGTCATGCACTCAACGATGTCCGTTATGCGTTTTTTGGACTCTTTGAGTTCGCCTGAGAGCGATTCTATCCGTCGTCGCGACCTGCGCGCAAACACTCCCGCAGCCCAGCCGAGAGTGATACCCGCTAGCAGCCCGGCGAATCCTCCAACGCTGATTGTGTTGCTGACAATGGGGAGTAGACGGTTTTCGGGGGGCATACCGAAGTGAAGATAGGATACCAGGGATGCCGCATATGCCAGGAGTGCAGATCTGTGGCCGAAGAAGTACGCAGACGCTACTACGCTCAGGGCGCTGAAGACAAGGAACTCGGTGTATTGGATGCTTTTGTCTATGAAGCGCACCAGTAACCCGGTGATCAAAACCATGACCAGTGCGGCACACAACCCCACCCACACGGGTTTATCGCGCCTGCGTTTGCGGGTTGGATGCACCATCCATGGTGGAGTTGATTCCTGATCATTTGTCTTTGCAGACTCTCGTATATCCGGCATGGTACATCATTCCACCGTGGACAAAACTTTCACGTGCATAAACGCACTCACCGATTTTAGAAATCGGAAAGCTGTTCACTTGTAAATACCGCGATGGTGGAACGGCTAAACGTATTTTGCGATTGTTTTTGTAAAAAGATAATTTCGAATTCAAAAACGCGAAAGATCAACTACACATGCGCCGCGACTGAATGTTATCACCCGCCGCTGCTCTTGTATGCTTTGGAGCGCGGTTTCCAGATTCTGAAGCTGTTCCGACGCTGAGATTCGCTCGAAGGAATCCGGTTTGTAGTACCGCAGCGCGTCCTCCAGTATCTGTCTGTACTCGTCAAAATTTTCGCCGCGGGAATAATACTCGTGGTCCAGATACTCACACATGTCATGCGAATCCTTGTCTCTTACGAGGATGGAGACGCATCCGCCTTTGCCTGCGCCGGTCAGCTTGCCGCCAAGGTATCCAGGGCCGAGCCGGGCGATGCTCAGCAGTCGGTCGAGCTGGGAGTTCGATACGCGGAAGTCGAACGAAAGCACATGCTGAAGCCGGTCTACCAGTTCGCCGACCATCATGCGGTAGGCATCGTATTCGGTCGAGTTTTCCGCGAGTTCGCCGGACGATAGTCGTCGGTCAGCCTCCAGGAAAATGCGTTCCAGTGTGCGGCCGATGATGTTCTCTTTGTAGAAGAACCGCGCGGTGGTGCGCACGTGGTATCCGCCGATGCTGCGCTTGGGACGGGTGTATCGGCGCTCTATGGTCTCTCTGTCTTTCCCAAGTATGCGCGCGGCTTCGTCCGGGGTGATCTTCACGGGCAGCATCAGTATCAGTTCGTCCACGGCCTCGGCTGGGATACCGAGGATGTCTTCGTCCAGGCTGCCGAATTTGTGGTAGGCCGCTTCGATCTTATCCCAAAGCTCCGGTTGTGACTCCAGCAGAGTCAGAGGCGCGCCGGCAATGAAGCTGAATCTGTCTTTCAGGAGCGTGTGAAGCCAGCCGGGTATCATGTCTGCACCGAGACGCCGGGCATCGTGTACGGCCTCTATGATCAGCTTCATGATCTCATCGCCCATCTCCATCCATCCCTTGCGCATATTGAAGCTTTGGTTGCCGGTGAGCGATTTGTTGACTTCCCAGAGGCTGTTTGCCAGCACTACATGTACGCCTTTCAGGAAGGGCAGTGGAGTCGAATCCAGCGGTGTGCGCGAATGGCGGTTGTACAGTACCATGTTTGGGCCGTTTCGCAGGATGGTCGTCTGATCGTTCGCCCCGCCGTGAGTGCCGACGTACCATTCCGCTTCGCCCAGGAGCCTGCACATCTCGGGGATATCCCAGTCCGGCAGGATGTTCTTGTTTATGAGGCAGCAGGCGACGAACGCCAGGACAACCACAGCCGAAGACGAGCTTGTGCCAGCACGGAAAGGAGCGGTCGCCCGTCCGAAAGTCAGGTCCGCGCCCTTGATATCCGCACCGGTTTCCCACATGATCCGCAGGTATGAACTGAGCAGGTAGTTTGACCAAGCGCCTTTGGGTCGTCCGAAGTGAGGGAGCAGCAGCGTGCGGTTGTCCCAATCATCCTGCACGTCCGGGCCGTGACCCTCAAGCGGTTCGTTCTTGAAACGCTCGAACTCCGCTTTGAGCGAGAACTGCTCCGGCGGGAAGAGTGGATTGACGTTGGCGATGCTGAGAATATCATCTTCTCTTGGCGAGACCATGACGGGGATGTCGCCGTCTATTGTGGTGGACATGTGGTCGCCTGCGCACATGTCAAGGTATTCCAGGAACGCGTTCAATCGTCCTGGTGCGCGCAGAAGGTATGACGGTCTGTCGCCGACTTTCTCTGCGTGAACCTTCGCGGCCTCCGCGAGCCGCTCGCGCTGTTTGGCGAGGTAGTCCGGCGCGGAGTTTGCGTAAATCTCTTCGCCGAGGTATTGGTCAATCTCGGCGCCGCCTGTTTGCAGAATCCGAGCGATATCGAGTGCGGCCAGTGGCTGCGCTGAGAAATCGAGATGATTGCTGTCTTTAGGTGTAGTCATGCTCCATCCTGTTCGCCTGCGTTGTGCGTACCCCGCACAATGCAGGGCATTTTGAGCGCTATTCGCGAGGTTCGTGAGTAGCGCGGGCCAGCCGACGTTCTGTCTCCTGAGTGGTACGGAGCCATCGGTGATAGCTTACACAAAGTGAGGCTGCGGAGTCAATGGGGAAAGCAACAGGGAATGGTCAATGGCTGATGGGCGGGAAATGGTCAGATGGTCGTATGGTCGTACTCCCACACTCCCATACTCCATCACTCCGTTACGCCTCGTCATCCTCGCAGCCAAAGAAATACCGCACTGCGCCTATCTTCACCGTCACCTGGCATTTCGGCAGGAACCGCACGAACTCGCGGCCGTAGGATTTCTTCGCCAGGCGCGAGTCCAGGATCGCCACCACGCCCCTGTCCTCCTTCGTGCGGATCAGACGCCCGAATCCCTGCTTCAAACGCATCTGCGCCTGGGGCATCGAAAACTCCCTGAACCAGTCGCCTCCGGATTCCGTGATCGCATCCACCCGCGCCTTGTTCACCGGGCTATCCGGCACCGCGAACGGCAGCTTATCTATCACCACCAGACTCAGCGCCTCGCCCCGCACGTCCACGCCCTCCCAGAAGCTGTGAACCCCGAACAGGCATGCGTTCCCCTCTTCCAGGAACCGCTCGATCAGCGCCTCGTTGGACATTTCGCCTTGCTTCAGTACCATGTAAGGCAGCTTGTCACGCAGCCGCTCATGTACCGCGTTCATCATTCGGTATGAGGTGAACAGCAGGAACGCCCGACCCGCCGACGCGCGCACTAAACCCTCTATCTCGTCCGCCACCATGTCCGCGTAGTCCGGGCTGTCCGACGGGAACGGCAGGTGCTTCGGCACGTAGAGCATGCACTGCCGCTCGAAATCAAACGGCGAATCCTCAATCGCCTCTACGCACTCGGGCATACCCAATCGCGCCTTGATGTAGCTGAAAGTCCCTGAGTTCGAGAGCGTCGCCGAGGTGCAGACCGCCGAGTCCGTGTCCTTCCACAAGCCGTCCGCCAGTATCTGCGCCACGGATAGCGGGGTATACCTTAGGAAACACGACTGCGCCTTCATGCTGGCTGGCTTCTCACCCCAACGGAAGTATCCCTCCGCTGTGCCGAAGAACAGGCTGCCAAGCTCATCCTTCGCACGCGCGCACATCCTGCGCAGGCCGGTCAGCCGCTCCTCAAGCTCAGGCCGCCCCAACGTATCCTGGTCGCAAAGCTCGCCCCTCAGCCCGTCCAGTTGCGCGCCCAGCATCTTGGCGACGGACTCCACCATGGACTGATCTTCACGCTGATAGACCTCGGAGAAGAAGAACTCCTGCTTGCTCATGCGAGTGAACACGTCGAACAAATCCTGGTTCAGGTGCTCAATGGACTCGATGCGCCCAGGGTCCAGCCCGATCCCCTTCGTGCGCCTGATTCGATTCAGCAGAGTCGGCACGCGGTAGTTGCTGAACTCCACGCCGTACACCTTTGTCGCCACATCCTCAAGGTGATGCGCCTCGTCAAAGATCACCGCGCCGTAGTCCGGCAGCAGCCCCATCTTCGGGTCCTCCGCCCTTATCGCCAAATCGCTGAGAAAAAGCGAGTGGTTTGTGATGATGATGTCGGCTTCCTGCGCCTCACGCCTCATCTTGAAGTAGAAGCACTTGCCGAAGTGGCGACATTGCTGACCGTGGCACCTGTCCTGGTCCGCGCACACGTCCGACCAGCCGCTGAACTGGAAGTCCAGCTCGGTCAGGTCGCCGGTCTCGGTCTCGCGCGCCCACTTCTGCATCTTGTCCAGGTTGGCGTCACCCACGAGATAGAGCTGGGAAAGCTCAGCGTCGTAGTTGTTCAGACAAAGGTAGTTCGACCTGCCCTTCATCAGCACGGCCTTGAACTTCCGGCCCGGCATGATCCCCTGCAGAAACGGAATATCCTTGTTCATCAACTGCGATTGAAGGTAGATGGTGAAGGTGGAGATGACGACTTTCTTGCCGCTCTGCGCGTGGTGGATGGCGGGGATCAGGTAGGCCATGCTCTTGCCGACGCCGGTGCCAGCCTCGACGATGCAGTGCCGCTTGGAGTTCAGCGCCCGCTCAATCGCCAACGCAGCCTCTATCTGCTGAGGCCGAAACTCATACCCCTGCAGATGACCCGCCACTATGCCCTTCGGCCCTAGCATTTTCTCGATGTTCATCGTGTCTCCGCTACCCGAACGTGTGTTCTGATAGCTTATTATAGCCCATGGAGGAGTTGGAAAGCAACGGTTTGGCCAACAAAAAGCCCCAGGAGATCGCTCTCCAAGGGCCTTGGTGATATCTTGTTGACCGGCAGACTACTTGCGGTCTACGTACACCGAACCGTGTGCGTACATCCAATCCAACCCGGTGGACTGCAGAGTCCGAACCAGCGCGCTCTTCAGGCTCTCTCGGTCCAGATTGATTATGCTAGGCCGCTCGGTCAGGTACGCATTCACCACCATCGGCTTGCCGTAGTCTTCCGCCACAGCCTGCAGTGTGGAGTACAAGCTCGCCTCGCTCTGCGCGAAGTTCCGCCCATTGACCGAGAAAGCGCTGCCATCCTCAGAACGGCTGGGCTTGCCGGTGGGAACAATCACCACATAGCCGAACGTGCGGCTCTGGTACACCCAGGTCACCAACAAGTTCACTGTGCTTGTCCGTCCGCTTGCCCCATCAGTCAGCACCGGCACCACAACCGGCGAGTTCTCCAGTATGTTGCCGGACCAGATGGCCGGTGTTGCATCAATATCGCCGATAGCGAAGTGATCCGCCGGAAGAACATACACCTTCGCCGGTAAGCTCTGCGACACCTGATCTGCAAGGAACGCATCCTTGTTGATGGAGAGTGTCACACTGTATGCACTCACGCCATCCTGATCCGTCAGCGCTACTTCCGCCCACACGGTATTCCGCATGATCTTGCGGGACTGCCACTCCATAGCTCGCTCGGTGGAAACCTGCGATACCTGCGTCCGCGCAGTTCCGACCCTGGGGCCGAACATGCCGCTGAATCCATGGAAGTCGTTGGTCTGCGGGTACAGCACAACAAAGGCCAGCGCGATTGCTGCGGCGGCCATGACAAACGGGCGCGCGGGAACGAGTTTATGAAGGATTTGTTCCCAATCTATTGCAAATGAATTCCTCTTGGCGACTTCCGCCCTCTCCTGCTGCAGTCTGACGGCTCGCATCACTACGTCGTGACGAAAACCGCTCGGCGCTTCCACCTCAGGCAGCACGCCCAGCATGCCCCAGGTTATCTTGAAAGACTCAAATTCCCTGGCGCACTCTGAACATTTTTCCAAATGACCCTGGATGACAGCCGCCAAAGCCGCATCCATGCCGCCTTCCAGGTAGTCCGAAAACAATTCCCTGGCTCTTTCGCAGTTCATCTTAATCCTCTCCTCGCCTCATATCGTAACACCGACTGCGTCCCGTTGCCTGACGAAACGACACCGGACC
Source organism: Armatimonadota bacterium (assembly GCA_025358205.1). Taxonomy (GTDB): domain Bacteria; phylum Armatimonadota; class UBA5829; order DTJY01; family DTJY01; genus JANYKG01. The sequence goes on along the minus strand of JANYKG010000033.1, from coordinate 10,302 downwards.
GCTCGCCCGCATCTGCGCTGAGGCGTGGTAGTGTAACAACAATTCTTTCGACGACCCTAAGCATCGAAAAGTTCCCTCATTGGTTCCAGTCTTTTCTTAAGAGCAAGTCTCGCCCTGTTAAGTCGAGACTTTACCGTGCCAATGGGCAACCCCACGATCTCTGCTATCTCTTCGTATGATTTCCCCTGCGTATGGTAGAGCAAAACCATCACCCGCTGATACTCCGGCAACTCGTTGATGGCTTCCGACAGCATATCAACGCGCTCATTAGACTCTATCTGCGCTTGCGGCAGAGGCAATGGATCTTCGATCTGTCGGGCAACGGAACTCTCTTCAAGGTCTATGTACTCATCAAGCGGAATGTTCATGTGGGCCTTGGACTTCTTCCGCGAATCCAGGTAGAGGTTTGTGACTATGCGGAAGAGCCATGTGGAAAAGTTCGCGTCACCCCGGAAGCTGTGAATACCGTTGTAGACCTTCATGAAGGCATCGGAGGAGATGTCGGCGGCATCATCATGGTTTTGGGTCATGCGGAAGGCGAAGTTGAACACGTGCTTTTCGTACCTGCGAACAAGTTCGTCGAAGGCCGACAAGTCACCCTGCTTGCACCGTTCAATTATCGCGCGCTCGTTTTGACGACCGGCCGCCGCGTCGCTCTGCTGTTGCACGAAGCGTTCTCCACTTCCTGGTCTATTCGTCTCCCGCACCCCGGAGGTCATGCTGGTCGAGGCGTAGAAGTTGGCTTTCCATAACTCCGCCTGCATCACGCGGCACGCGTCTGATGCAGGCGCTTAAGAGGGCATCATTCATACAATTTGTGAATGATGCCCGATAAGAGTTCGGCAACAGGACCCAGAAACTCCTGCATAATCTCAAAAACACGCGTTTGATCGGTTGCCTCAGCCCTGAGAGTTATCACCGGTTCGGTGACCGACACCCGGGCCAACGCCCATCCATCGCGGAACACCACGCGCACCCCGTCCTGCCGCGAAACGCACTCCGCCGGAAACGATGCCGCTATGCGCTCGATAATCTCGTGCCTGTCGCCCTCATAGGGTACACGCAGGTCGGGCGTGGTCGCGTACTCAGTCACAGAATCCGCTATCTCAGCCAGGCTCATCCCTGCCTTCACGACCATGTCCGCCATCAGCAGCGCGGTGTAGAGGCCGTCGTCACCACCGCCCAGTTCGCGGTAGAAGTAATGCCCACTCAGCTCGCCGCCGAAGACCGCGTCCTCGGTTATCATCCGCCGCTTGATAAAAGCGTGACCGGATCGCTCAGGTATCGCAATCCCACCCGCCGACGCTATGGACTCCGGCGCTACCGACGAGCACTTGAGGTCGTAGATCACCTTTCGACCCTGATTATCGGCTAGAATGCGCTTGGCTAGTATGACTATCGCCTTGTCGCTTGATAAGAACCTGCCTCGCCCATCAACAAACGACACACGGTCGCCGTCGCCGTCGAATGCCACGCCGAGCATCGCGCCGCCCTCAGCCATTCGCTCTCTAAGCGCCGTCAGGTTCTCAGCCAGCGCGGAGTTCGGGCTGCGGTTAGGGAAGCTGCCGTCTGGCTCGCAGAACAATCCCTCCACCTCATAGCCCATCTGCGCAAAAACGACCGGGGCGATATCCGAATAACAGCCGTTGCCGCAATCAAGGATTATTTTACCCAAACCCGCGAGGCTGGACCGAGGCGCAACGGACAGAATGAAGGACTTATACGAAGGAATGACATCAACAGCGGTCGTTTGGCCTGAGCCGCTCACAAACGCCTCTGTTTCGGTGAGCGCCTTAACCGCCAGTATATCCTCCGGCGTAACCGGCAGCGGCCCAAGCGACAGCTTCATTCCGTTGAACTGCGTGGGATTGTGTGACGCGGTGACCATCACACCGCCGTCAGCATTCAGATCACGGATGGCGAAGTAGAACGCCGGAGTCGGGACGATGCCCACGTCAATCACGTCCACCCCGCTCAGCGTCAGCCCCTTGATAAGCGCAGACTTCAATGCCGGAGAACTCACCCGAACGTCCCCGCCGACGACCAGAGTGCGCCCGCTCATCATCGTCCCCGCCGCGCGCCCGATCCTGTACGCGGTATCGTCCGTCAGGTCAGTGCCGTATACTCCTCTGATATCACATGCCTTGAAAATGCTCATAACGGCTGTGATTATAGCATATTTCGCTCCGTGCTCGATGCCGGCGCTCCTGCGGTCATAAGCCTCACGAATGGTCCATTCGTGTTATTTGTTCTCCCATCGGCGACCATCAGCGTTCCCTATCGCATCCGCAGCAGCGAACGCTGTCGGGTAAGATATCGGCGGCTAACTTCCTCCCCGATTTCGGTGCGGGAGTTCGACGTTCGATGTTTGCACCCTTATGAACCATCATCTGACCATTAACCATCTCTCCTCATCTCTCTACGGTTTGTGGGCCGTGATGATGGTCTGGTCGCCTTGTTCTATCACCTCGCAGTGTCGGAAGCCGGCCTGGTGCAGGAAATCGTATATCTCGTCTTCAGTATACGCGCCCATGCGCATGTTGAACATCGCCGCCGCGAGCGGTCCGTCCTTCTCAGTCCTGAGGATGAAGTCGCGGATGATGATGATTCCGCCCGGCTCCAGCGCTCTGAACACCTTCGGCGGGATGATATCACCCCGGCTGCCGTGCATCATGTTCGAGACCAACGCGGCGTCGTATCCGCTTCCCAGGTCGTCGGTCTCCAGGTCGCCCGCCTTGAAGGTGATTCGGTCGGTCAGCCCGCGCGCGGCCACTGTCTTGCTGAACACCGGCTCGGTTTCCGGCAGGTCGAAGACCGTTACGCGCAGATCGGGGTTTGCGTCGCACAGGTAGGAGGAGTAGGTGCCCGGCCCGCCGCCGAGATCGAGGAGATGCCTGCGCCCGGACAGGTCGAGCAGCTCGGCGACCTCTTCGCCTTCGCCTGATGAGGCGTAGTCGTTCATGGCTTCAATGAATCGCGGGTGGCGTTCGGCCTCGGTGGGCAGACCGTGCTGTTCTGCCATGCTTTTGCCCAGCTCGTCGAACCGCTGCCACCAGTTGCCGGTGAGCCAGACCGCGTCGCCGATGTACTCCGGCTTGCCCTTAACCAAGTGCTTGTCCGCAAGGAGGCTGTTGCACCACTTCTCGCCGTCGGTGAGAAGGAGCCCAAGCGCGGCGTTGACGATCAGCACGCACTCCAGGTCCTTCGCCTCTACCTTTGTGCGAGTGGCCAGGTCTGTGAGCGTGAGCGCACCGGCATGCAGTTCGGTGAACACGTCAATGCTGTTCGCGATCTGGAACGCGCGCGAATACTCGAATGCCCGCGTCAGACGAAACAAATCCACCGGCCCCTCCGGCGGAATGGCGAATCCGTTTTCGATGCCTCGTTTGTGCGTCATGGAAATTCCTTTCTGACAGGACAGATCCTTCGATGGGTTCGACAAGCTCCTCGCGGGCAGGCTCAGGACGCGGCAGGATGATAGGGATTGGCCATCTAGCCGCGTGAGCGCTCTTGGGTTTGGGCCATTGACTAACCCGGTATCGGTGATAACAACGGCGAGTAGATATTCGTCACGTACATGGCGACATAGAGCGCATGGGTTGGTTTCAGACCGGAAAATGGGCGAGAAGATACTCGTGCCACAATCTGCAGATTCGCATTGGTATGCACGCGTCCAGCCTATCTAACTCTACTGTTGGTTGCTGTTCTGAGGACTGGGCGGTGGTGTTACGTTCGAGCCCCCCGTGGGCGGTTTCTGTCCCTCAGGACGGCCCGTGGCCTGAGGCTGATATCCTTTTGTCTCTGGTGATGTAGGCTGGTGCCCTTCTTGCCTCGGGTTAGCCTGATGGCCTTGCTCCAAGGTGCCGTTCGCTCTGTCAGTCATTTCTATTCCTCCTCATCTTTCCAGAATTCCACGTGACGTATCTGGTCAGCCAGCAGTAGAATGCCATCATTTCTCTCCGCCGAATTCCATTTGCCCTCCGCCGTAACCCTGTACACTTCTTGGATGTACATGTCTCTGTCAGTGGTGTCCGACGATGCGAAGGATCTGCTACCAAACACGCCGCCAACCTTGCTGCCGTCTTTCAGAGTTACGAGAATCCACACTGGTTCCCTGGTAATGCTGAACTTGTAGTCCCAAGCAGTTGGGATCGGGTGTATAGGTTTCAGCCCAAGACGGCGCAGGACGTGAAACATCGTCTCCTTTTGGCTGAAATGGCCCATTAGGAGACCAAGCAGCACCGGACTCAGCAGTGTGACCCCACCCCATGCAATGGCGGCCCTGACCAAGTGCTCTGTGAAGAACTCAGATTTTACTAAGAGATAAATGAGCCAGGACCACAGGGCGTAGTTCACACAGCTGAACGTCAGGAACCGTAACAGTGATACTTGGTTCTGCTCGCCCCTCTGGGGCACGAGACTTGAAACAACCGAGTTGTAGACAAATCCGGGCACAAGAAAACCGACGGTGTAGAACAGCATGTCGAACCCGCTTATCGTCATAGCGCTGCCAGCCTTTCCGCGTTCGTGGTTCTGGAGGCTCCCGACGTCATCTTCGTGTGCCGGCGGATGCATTCCTGACCACGCCAGTGCCTACAATGATAGCAGTTTCATGCGCCGCACTCAAGTTCTGATTGAACGCTGTGCTTAGATGAGCGATCTTGAATCTAAGCCGTTCGGAAACCAGACCGAATCGCATGGGGCAGTCGAGAGCCAATGGTGTCAGGCGCTACAGCCACGTGGCAGAGGGTATCGCGGCAGTGGTTCTCTTAGCGCCATGAGAATTCTCCTGTACAGGAAGGAGTTATTCGTACAAACAAGGAACACTATCAAGACTGGAACGGCCCGATATGTACGCTTGGAAAGCGCGAATATATGGAATAATTGGCTCGAATGCACTACGCTTGGTGTTTGTGGGCTGATTGTGCCCTATGTATTGCATGGAAGCGCCGCATTGTGGTACCATACGCAATGTTTCTTGTTTGTAGGAGGATTACGGAATGCGTAGTTTCGAGATACCGTATCATCCGGATGCTGATCAGGGGTCAGACAGCCTGCTGCGTGTGCATGTGTGCATCACGCGATTGGAGAGACTGCGCGACATTATTGCTGACTGGCTGAGAGCATACGGGGAGACGGACCGTGAGGGACAATCAGTCGGTTTGGCGCAGTGTCCGCCGGTCTGCCTTAAGGCAATCCAAGGAAGAATCGAGGTTACTCTTCGGAGCATTGAGAAAGGGAGGAGGCGCCCGTCTGGTAAGTTCGTCAAGACGGTAGACTGGATTGATGGTCAGTTGAGTCATTATCAGAATGACCTAGATATGTCGAATTCCGATGCATACTCATCATATGGGAGTCAGTTGCGGGATGCGCTGTCCGACGCTGATGCACTGAGAGATCGTCTTGCATCCCAGTAGCCCGACATGGGTGTTCATGAACTGCCCGTTCGATGAACTATACCTGGACATGTTCCGTGCGATGGTATTCACGATCTTCCGCGCCGGTTACGTGCCGCGATGCACGCTCGAAGGGTCCGACTGTGGCGAACTTCGGCTGAACCGCATCATCAGGCTTATAAACGAGTGTCAGCGAGGTATACATGACATCAGCCGCGTGGAGTTCGATGGGAAGGACAAGCTCCCGCGTTTCAACATGCCCTTCGAACTAGGCCTGTTTCTGGGTGCCAAGTATTTCGGCGCTGAACCACCTTCGGAGAGGCCCTGCCTCATTCTCGAAAAGAAACCTCATCAGCACGACATATGTTTGTCCGATATCTCCGGATGCGACCCTATAGCGCACAGTGACAGCGTGAGAAGGATTGTCAGCCGTATCTGGGCCTGGTTGACCAACAGGTCGGACCAAGGGGAGACGTCTGAGCAAAAAGTTTACGACGCATATCTGTTGTTCAAGGCAGACTACGAGGCATTCTGCAAAAGGCGCGGTGATTCCTATCGCCTCATGCCATATCACCACTATGTGAGGTTCACAGAAAGCGTCACGGAATGGCTTAGGGACAATCTTCCTCGATAGCCTGTCACCCCGCTTCTGCTGTTTAGGTCACAGGTTATGCGTCGCGGACCGGATACCCTCCATACTTGATAGCCGCATCGTAGACCGCCACCACGTTCTCCGGCGGGATGTTTGACTGGACGTTGTGAATCTGGGTGAAGACGAAGCCGCCGCCGGGTGCGAGGATCTCGATGCGCTCTTTCACGTGGGCGTCAATCTCCGCGGGCGTCGCGTTTGGGAGGACGAACTGGGTGTCGCAGCCGCCGCCCCAGAAGGTCAGCTTGTCGCCGAACTCCTTCTTGAGCCTGCGCGGTTCCATGCCGGTCGCCGAGGTCTGAACCGGGTTCAGCGCCTCGACTCCTTCATCAACGAGATCGCCCATGATGTCATAGCACGATCCGCATGCATGCAGGAAGACATGGACATCGGAGTTCTCTCGGATGAACCGGTACTGCTTGGCGTGCCTGGGCTTCACCACGCGGCGGTAGAGGTTCGGCGAGAGCATGGGCGCGGTCTGCGTGCCCAGGTCGTCGCCCATCTGGATGAGCTGGATGTACGGGCCGAGCTCGCTGAGGTAGACGCGAAGGTTCTCCATGTAGACCTCCACCATCTTGTCCAGCGCGTACTCCACAAGCTCGGTGTTCAGCGCGACCTCGGTCATGAACCGCTCCCAGCCGAACGCCTCCTGCCCGCCCTCCAGGATGTTGCCGCCGAAGCCCAGCATGAGCGCGTAGTCGGTGTTCTCGTACAGCCACTTCGCGCGGGCCTTGGTCTCGACCAGGTCTTGGGCGGTGATCGGCTTCATGTGGAAGAGCCGGTCAATGTCCGCGAAGGTCTCCGCCTCTGCGAGCGGCCAGTAGCAGAACTCGAAGTAGAGGCAGCCGTCGGGCATGCGTCGGATCGCGCGGCCCGTTTTGTCCAGGGTCACTGTCTGGCCGTTCTGCTTGGCGGTGATGAAGTCGAGGGGCGCCTTGGCGGGTGAGCCGTCCGGGAGGGTCCAGTCCTTCCACTCCTCGGGGAACCGTCCAAGCTGATTGAGCGTGTCAATCACATCCACGTGGAAACGGTCAAGCACGGGCTGCTCGGGCAGGGCGAGTTGCTGCATGGTATCGTAGAGCCGCGTCTCGCCGCCGGTGATGCCCAGGTGCGCCTTCAGCTTGTTATATGCGATGGCCATGATGCCGGTCGAGCGCATCCCGCCGAAGTCTATCGGTACGCGGTCCGGCTCCTTATGGGCGAGCGCTGTTAATACACGTTCTCTGGAGTTCAAGGGTATCTGCTCCTTTCAGGAATCCTGCGATCTTCAGTATAGGGTGTTAGGTGGTTGGTGTTAGGTGTTAGGAGGGACAATCCCCGGAACCGGAATCTAACCTGGGTCATTCGTGATATGTTCCGGGTCGGTACGGCGACCGCCCCTAGTATTTGTCACGAATAATACAGCCTAGCACCTACCAACTACCACCAAACACCTTTTTCTCCGGCCTAGCACCTACCAACTAACACCTAACACCTCCGCCTCCGGCGGAGGATTCCCGCTCTCACTTAACTAACTGTCTGGAGAGCGGAATTGTTCCGAATCAACTAGCCTGGATGATTCACGAAGTGAACAATCCAGCGCCTTCAGAGCATTATTCACGTTTCTCGTGAATAATGCGGACTGATTCAGATTTGGTCTTGATATGCGGAATATCCTCTATCTGATGGTCTGTGTGTTTCTCGCGGCATGTGGACGCGTGTGGTCGAAACCCGCGCAGATCCTTCATGCCTCGCTGAACGGCGTCTCCTGCGTGATTGAACTGGACCTCGGTGCAAATGAGACAGTGCGGGTATACTCAACCCAGCGCAAGGAGATTTGGCGGGGGATATCGAAGTCGCTGAAACCGTGGAAGATCATCGTGGGCGATGTTGACGGTGACGGCAGAACCGACCTTGGTGTCGGGGTATACAAGACGACGCGATTCCACCCCGTGATGGCGAAGAGGCCGTTCGTCTACACGTGGAACGGCAAGGCGTTCGTGCCGAAGTGGCTGGGGTCGAGGCTCACGCGGCCGTTCACGGATTTCACGTTTGCGGCATTCAAGTCAGGCCCGAAGCTGGTCTCCATCGAGGAGATCAAGGGCGGTGGGAACGAGCTTGCGGTCTACAAGTGGGACGGCTTCGGGTTCACTCGGGTGTGGACCGGCTGCCGAGCGAAGAAGCTGTCGGGTTTGGCGGTGTCAGGTGAAGTGGTCAGGGTTTGGTCCTATGGGTCTCATAAGACCTATAGGACGTATGCGTGGGACGGCAAAGCGTTGAAGGAGGCAAAGTCATGAAGCGGTACTTGGTTCTCGCAGCGTTGTTGGCGGTTGTCTGTGTGGTTGGGTGCGCGAAGAAGAGCGCACAGACCGGGGTCGTGCAGCAGGTGGCGGTGAAGGAACTTGGCCCGCCGATCAAGGTTGATGTGCCGAAGAGCGCGTTCGACATCCCCTATGAGCCGGCGGATGTGCAGGCGTCGGTGGCTCCGTACAGCGTGAAGCCCGACCTCAGCAACGTGGTCAACGTCAAGGAGTTCGGCGCGTTCAGCCCGCAGCAGAAGGCGCTCCTCGCGAAGAACGCGTTCTTTGCCGGGTCAACAGAACAGGCGCAACTCTGCTTCATCTATGACGACAACACCTACAAGAATCTGCCCAGCTTCATCACCACGGACAGCGTGCTTCAGGTCTACCACATCTTCTACGATTTCACGCTCAGGAACGTTGAAACCGAGAAGCTCTCCGGCGTACTGCAGACCCTGACCAAGGGCATGCTGAAGGAGAGCCGAACGCTGGCCGGTCAACTGGATAAGCCGGAGTGGAAGAAGGCGGCATCCGATAACCAGTGCTACTTCGCGATTCCATATACCCTGCTGGGCAAGACGCCGATTGTTACGCCCGCCCAGAAGCAGATTGTGAGCAAGGAGCTTGCGCTTATCACAGCGGCATCCGGGCGCACGAGGTCGGCGCTGTTCCCGTGGGAGCCGGACTACTCGCAGTTCATACCCCGGGGCCACTACACGCGGACCGACCTGCTGAAGCGGTATTTCAAGGCAATGATGTGGTACGGATACATGCAGTTCCCGGTGATCTGGCCGATGGATGGAACCGACGAAACCGGGCGGACCGGCAAGCCGGACTATCCGCACATACGTCAGGCGCTGCTGATGAACTGGATGCTTTTCAACACTCAGATCGGTGGCAAACCGGCGATCGAGACGTGGAAGCAGGTCTACGAGCCGACCGCGTTCTACGTTGGCACGTCGGACGACCTGACGCCGTACCAGTACAAGGCGGTGATGGACAAGGTCTACGGCCCGAAGGTCACGCTGGCGCAACTTCAGGACGAGGGTAAGCTGAAGGAGGCCTATGCAGAACTCAGAAAGCTCGCGCTGCCGAAGATCAACGTGCGGCTGTTCGATGTCAAGACTGGCAAGAAGATGCCATACGGTGTGATGTTCAAGTTCATGGGTCAGCGGTACATCCCGGACAGCGAGATGATGCAGCGGCTGGTGAAGTACCCCGAGCGGTCATTCCCGAAGGGGCTGGACGTGATGGCTGTGCTGGGGTCTAAGCGCGCGGCGGACATACTGGACAACGTGTACAAGGCGCCGAAGGACTGGAACGGGTATCTGCCGGCACGTGATAAACTGGTCGCGGAGTTCGCGGCTAAACCGTTGAGCGCTTGGCAGTCGAACCTCTACTGGGGCTGGTTGTGGGCGCTTGGCTCGTGTATGGAGCCGTTCGGAAAGGGCTATCCGTCGTTCATGACCAACCAGGCGTGGGAGGACAAGAGCCTGAACACCGCGCTTGGAAGCTGGGCGGAACTGCGGCATGACACGCTGCTGTACGCGAAGCAGAGCGGCGTTGAGTGCGGCGGCGGCGGCGAAGAGGAACCGCCGAGGCCGAAGGGTTATGTGGAGCCGAACGTGGAGTTCTACAACAGGCTGATCTGGCTGACCAAAGCATCGAAGACCGGGCTAAGCGCGAGAGGTCTTCTGTCCAGCAAGGTCAGCGATAAGTTCGGCGAGTTCGAGGATTTGCTGACGTTCCTGAAGACGGTTTCCGTCAAGGAACTGAAGAACCAGGAACTGACCACGGCGGAGTACGACCAGATTCTCTACTACGGCGGGAGCTTGGAGAGTCTGACGCTTTCCGTGATGCAGGACGGAATCACCAACTGGTACGAGATCACCAACGAAGCGGACAGAGACATGGCGGTGGTTGCGGACGTACACACGTCAGGTTCGGACTGCCTGGAAGAAGGGGTGGGTCACGCGAA
>JANYKG010000047.1 GCA_025358205.1 Armatimonadota bacterium | reverse complement strand
ATGGGGACGTCCGCGCCCTGTGGGGCCGAGTCTCCAGAGCCAAGGTCGCGTACACTCTCAGGAATGCAGCCCACGCTGCTCCGTCCATATTCATGGTTCACCTGCGGCTGATCATACCAGGGGATCAGAATAGGTGCGGCTAATCGTCCGCTGTGGGCTGCTCATCCTTGGAGTTCCGTTTCAGTGTTATCCAATTCTCATTGTGTCTCACTCTGCCGCGAGCATTGGCATCGTCAATATGCTTGCGCATGGTCGCCTGCAGGGTCTTAATCTGTTCCTTGCACTCCTTGGTTTCTACATCGGTTGAAGCTGACGCCATGCGCTTCTTCCAGTGACGGATGCGTTGAGCTATTGATTGTTGAGTCAGCCTGTCAGCGTAAGCCTCAGGGTCATACTTCTGTGATGGACCTTCTTTGTCACCAAATCCCTCTATCCACAGGTAGGTGGAATGGCGGCAGCCATCGTGAAACAGCCCCGCCGCCTTCGCTTGAGAAAGGCTTGGATACCGCTTGTCCTTGCCACTGAGCGATAGAATCATACCCTCGTAAGGCTGGCAACGAGGGCAGCAGGCTCCGTGAGACGACACCTGCACGAGGTCATAGCCATTCGAGATCACTTCCTTGTGATGGGCGTTACGGTATCCATTCATGGTTGCTGTGTGATCCGCAACTGCGCCGGTTGTGGGCATTGCTGGTGTTGTGAATGATTGTTGTGGGGTCTTAGGTTGACGCCTTGCCAATATCACAACCCATAAGATGATGAGACATACGCCAAGCCACACCAGTTTCGGGATGCACAGTAGGACTATGATTCCAATTATGCCTATGATGATAAGCCGCGTCTTTGGTGAGATCATCAGTACCTCACTGGTGGCTGCTGCATACCGAAGTATGACTGCAACTTCAGGTACAAGTTGGCAAACTGCGGCGTCACGGTGATTGTTGTGCAGAGACCCATGCTGATGTTCATCTTTCCGGTGAGTGTCGAGATCGTTCCGGTGGTTGTGTCCAGCACTATCTCTGTGAGTCTCGGTCTGACTCCGCCTGGAGTGCGACGATCCGCAAGGTATACATATTCCCAATCGCGATCTCTGCGCGGATTCACCTCGTCTGGTATCAACGAGAATCCGAGTGTGACGAAATCCATATTCAGAGCTGGACAGAAGTTGTACGATTGCAGGTTTTCCGCGATTTTCGCTGCTATCATGGCCTTGTTTATCAGGCACACGCCGTCTTGTCGCATCGAAGCGAACTCATACCAGTTGTCCGTCCATTCCGGGTGCGCATCGCGGATCATGGTGCGGTGGCAACCGAACAGGTTAAACGTCATAGAGCTGGCACCCCAACAGAACAGAGGGTTAGAGCGCAGGCACGCGGCCTTGTCTCGGAAGCAGCGAAGCCATTTGTTGACATCAGGCAGCGGAATGCTTCTGCCCGATACTTTGACCTCGGTAAGTTTCCACTGTTTCACAAGGGAGTAGATGGACTCGAACTCCTTGATCTGGCTTGCCGAAAACGTGACTCGGTAAGTTGTTTGCCCGGATTCGGTTATGACCTGCTCAAAAGTTGGAAACTGCTGAACTCGGAGTATGACCTCGCGGAAAATCGTGGACGAACTCTGCCGGAACTCAACGGAAATAGTCCAGTTGTCGTTACAAGCGGATCGCGATACACGTAGCGGGCCAACAAACTCCTGAGCGTGGAATGGCCCGTAGCTCAGCCTATTGTTACTGGCCTGCACTGGCAATGATTGCGTCTGCCGTTGTGGTGGCAAGGAAACAGGCACCATCGGTGTACCAGTTGTCATCACCGGCGGGGCTGTAAGATCCACGAGTGCAGATTTGACCTGGCTCAGTATTGATGCAGGCTTCTGCGGTTGAACGGGTATGCAGCCGGACAAGGTTGCGCTGCACTGGAAGCACTCGGCTCTGTTGTCTGGGTTCGGATAACGGCACTTAGGACAGTGCTTCATGGCTCATGCTCCCTGCAATCTATTCGCCGGTTCATATTACCGGTCACTTCGATTTCAGCAGTCTGCATCGTGGCTTGGCGTGTCGATAAGCCCGGTGTGTCAATCTGCGCTACCACGACAGACCATCATTATGTTACGCCTGGTTGCATGGAATGTCAATATGCGCTTGTATCAGCACATGAGAATTTTGGCAAATTCTTCGATCGTTCATGTTCATGCGTGAAGTGTATCACTACTCAGACACGAGAAAGGCGTCCGATGCATGCACCGGACGCCTGAATTGTGGTAGAGACCAGTCGCGCCGAATTCGCTATTCGGTCTCGGACAGGAACTCGTCCCGGCAAAGCTCGCTGCAGAAGTAATAGGTCTTACCGTCGCGCTCGGCCTCGAACGCGGTGTCTTTGTCCACGGTCATACCGCAGACGGGATCAACGGCGGTAGTCTTAGTTTCTTGCATGGTCATTCTCCTTTCAGGTCGCCAAAATCAAAACGTTCGTTGCGGTAGTTGTCCGCAATCCACAAGGCTTTACCCAGCGCTCGTGATGCGCAAACTGCGAACTCCAAACAAGCCATGTTCGAAACGACCACGCACGAAAAAGGCGCCCGATGTATGCACCGGACGCCTGAAGTGTTTATTACTTTACTGGAGACTGGAAACTACCAGCGACGACCGCCGCCGCCACCACCGCCGTAGCCACCGCCGCCGCCTCTACCACCGCCACCGCCGCCGGTGCGCTCTGTGCGAGGTCTTGCTTCGTTGACTGTGAGGGTTCTGCCGCCGAAATCTTTGCCGTTTGTAGCATCGATCGCAGCCTGCATCTGCTCTTCGGGAACTTCGACGAACGCGAAGCCCTTATCGCCGATGATTCTTACTTCTGCGACGGGTCCGTAAGCCTCGAACAGGCTGCGGATATCGCTCTCGGTTGCGCTGTAGGGCATATTGCCTACATACAGTGACTTGTTTGCCATTTCATTGCCATCCTTCTGGGAATACCCAAAGATTCTTCAACATGGTAGCACGTGACATATGGATGTCACTAGCGGAGGATTCGATCCGTCGCAGAATGGCAAAGCAATCTACGGGATAGCGAACACCGGTGCCGTCGTTGATTCTAACGATGCAGAGTATACAACCAATTCACAAGAAATGCAAGTTTTTTTTTCGAGCGCAGTAGATATATACCCGCAAGGCCCGTTTCCGGCGAAATGGCTGCACCTCAGCAATGCGTTTCAGCCACACTATACCCTTGTGCAAGCGGGGCTAATCATTGGAGATCGTGGCGTTCCCTTCGTGATGAGTGATACGTGACCGGATTCCGGACTTATTATCCTTGTGCCCTCGTTCGTCTTCAAGGTTGGATGTTGGGCGTCCGCCCCGGCGGATCTGCCTGTAACATGATTGGACGTTGGATGTTCCCGATCTCCTCTGGACTCGGTGTCCTCAGTGACTCGGTGGTTGGTTCCAACCCGGTTCCCGTGTCTTGATGCTGTTATCTATCTGATTTCCGGCATGTTCCTATCCGCGCTAATCGGCGGCTAATTCCTCCGGGCCTCCCTTTCCGCAATCTCAAATCTGAAATCTTGAATTGCATTAGAGGCTAACATTTCTTGACAGAAAACGTTCTTGGGGGTATAATACCTCCTGCCTTAGTGTGTGATTATGCGGGAGTAGCTCAGTTGGTAGAGCGCTAGCCTTCCAAGCTGGATGTCGCGAGTTCGAGCCTCGTCTCCCGCTCCAACTGCCTCCGTAGCTCAGGGGATAGAGCAACTGCCTTCTAAGCAGTGGGCCACAGGTTCGATTCCTGTCGGGGGCGCCAGATTCAAATACACAGTACGGAAGTACAAAGTACAAAGAACAATGACCGGAGCGTTCTCTGGGTCTATGTACTCTATACTAAAAATCTTTGTACTGTGCGTAGCCGTGGCGGGAGTAGCTCAGCTGGTTAGAGCGCCAGGTTGTGGCCCTGGAGGCCGTGGGTTCAAGTCCCATTTCTCGCCCCAGTTTGCGAAAAGGCCCGTCCAAATGGACGGGCCTTTCACGTTGTAATCTGAGCTTTTATCTTTCGGCCCTTATCCCGTGGATTGGTTTTTCGCCTGCGGGATAACACGTTTCAGGTTGTTTGCCCACGTCGTCGCCAGTTCCTTCGTTGTGCTGTGGTTGAATCTCGCTGTCTCTTCGTCAGCGGTGATGATCATTCTATTGCCTATCATGACCACCCATTCACCATTCTGCTGTGTAACTCGCACGGACGCCGGGTCAAAAGGCTTGGCCCCCAGACAGAGGTTGATTCGATAAGTGACACCGTCCACTCGCTCCTGAATCGTGTAACCACCCGCTGCGAACCTGATCCGAAGCACCACATCGTCGCCCACGATCACGTCGCCGGGATCTGCGGCGAACAGAGGAATCGCAAAGCCGAATACCATACAGACTAACATCAATCCCAATATCATTCGTTTCATCAGAACACCACCTTTCAGTGACATTCTACCAACTCTGTGGTCACACACAAACCTTTCATTCAAAGGCAGGTTTCATGGTGAAAGAAACTTCTTGGGTCTTCCTACTGCCCTGTAGATGCCGAGTCCCCAGCCACCCAGCCGGTGGAGAACGCGGCCTGTAGATTATACCCGCCGGTCACCGCGTCTATGTCTATCATCTCGCCTGCCAGGTACAGCCCGGATACCAGCTTGGATTCCATCGTGCTTGGGTTGACCTGGTTGATCGGTATGCCGCCTGAAGTCACTATCGCCTCGTCAACGGATCTCTGGCCCGCGATGGTCAGCCGCAGACCCAGCAGCATGTCTATCATCCTCGCGCGTTGAACGGTCGTGATGCGGTTGACGGGCGTCTCTTCCGGCACCCGGCTGAGCGCGGCAAAGACCGGAATCAGCGTTCTCGGCAGCAGTTCGGGCAAATAGTTCTTGTACATCTTCGTCTGCCTGAAGTCCTCGGTCAGCCGTGCGTCAAGCTGCTCCCGGCTCAGCGCGGGCTTCAGGTTGATCGTCAGTGACACATCGGACTTCTTCTTGAGTTCCGCGTACACCTTGCTGAGCGAGAGGATGATCGGCCCGGAGACGCCGAAGTGCGTGAAGAGCATCTCGCCGAACTCCTCAGCGACCTTCTTCTCGCCCGTGTAGATGGTCGCCTGAACGTTCTTGAGGCTCAGACCCTGGAGCGCGGAAACCCACCCGTCGCTGGTTTCGAGCGCGGAGAGCGACGGCACCGGCGTGATGATCTTGTGCCCGACCTCCGCCGCCATGCGGTATCCCTCGCCGGTGGAGCCGGTCTTGGGGTAGGTGATCCCGCCGGTTGCGAGGATGATTGCATCCGCCGGGACGATCCCGCTAAAAACCTTGACACCGCTCACGCATTGCGGATTGCGGATTGCGGATTGCGGATTCCCGGAATTGGATGTTGGATGTTCGCCTGTGACGATTCGTTCTGCTTTCGCACCTTTGCGTACATCCACTCTCAGTTTCTTCAGCCACCGCTCAAGGGTATCGGCGACCTCGTTCGCGTCGTCCGAGACCGGGAACACGCGACCGCCGCGCTCGACCTTGGTCGGCATGCCCAACCCCTCCAACAAATCCCTGATATCCTGGGCGTGAAACCGCGAGAACGCGCTGTAGAGGAACTTGCCGTTCGCACCGAAAGCCGCGATGAAGTCGCTCATCTCGGCGGTGTTCGTCAGGTTGCAGCGGCCCTTGCCGGTGATGCGCAGCTTCTTGCCCAGCACGCCGTTCTTCTCGATGAGGACGACCTTCGCGCCGTTCTCAGCCGCGCGCCCCGCCGCCAGCATTCCACCGGCCCCGCCGCCTATTACTACCACTTTCGCCATTCTCAAATCCATACCTTCCAGTCCGCATGAAGCGGATAATCTTTCTAATACAACTGCGCCAGGTAAAGCGCCTTGGATTCCTCCAGCGCTGCTGGTAGATCGTCCATGATGTAGCCGATCAACTTCAGCACTCTGGGCGTCTCCGCGTGTATCATGATCTTGTCGCCCTGGAACACGCAGCCCTCGTACTTCTTCTTCAGCTCTCTCGCCACGTCGGGCGCGAGCCTGATGCCGGTCGCGAACTTGGCGATCACCTGCCGCCGGTCCACGGATATGGACGCCAGCCCCACGCTCGCGGCCTTCAATCGCAGCCGTAGTATGTCCATCGAGTTCCTAACGGGTTTGGGCAGTTCGCCGAACCGGTCTTTGATCTCGTCGGCCAACTGATCCACGTCCTTCTCATCGCGCACCGCCGTCATCTTCTTGTAGAAGGATAGCCGCAGCGACTCGGTCGGGATGTACTTCACCGGAATGTGCGCGTCCATCGGCAGGTCAACGGGCGGAAGGTCAGGCCGTCTCGGTTCTTCGCCTTTGACCTCCTGAATCGCTTCGGACAGCAGTTGGCAGTACATGTCGAACCCCACCGCCGCCATGTGCCCATGCTGTTCGGCGCCCAGCAGATTCCCCGCGCCGCGTATCTCCAAATCTCTCAGCGCAATACGGAATCCCGACCCCAGATCGGAGAACTCGCGGATAGCCTGAAGCCGTTTCGTCGCTGTTTCCGTCATCATCAGGTCGGTTTTGTACAGCAGGTACGCGTATGCCTGACGGTTCGACCGCCCCACCCTACCCCTGAGCTGGTAGAGCTGCGCCAGCCCTAGCTTGTCCGCATTGTTGATGATGATGGTGTTCACGTTCGGTATGTCCAGACCGCTCTCGATGATGGTGGTGCAGACGAGTACGTCGTACTTCTTCTCAGAGAACTCGATCATCACCTTTTCAAGCTCGTCCTCATGCATCTGCCCGTGTCCTACCACCACCTTGGCATATGGAACCAGCTTCCTCACATGCTCGGCTACGTGCTCTATGCTCTCTACGCGGTTGTGGACATAGAAGACCTGTCCATCGCGGTCCAGTTCGCGGAGTATCGCGTCGCGCACCAACTCGTCGTCGTACTCTCGACAGGCGGTCTTGATGGGCGTCCGGCCCTCGGGCGGATCGTTTATCACGGTCATGTCGCGTATGCCCGATAGCGACATATGAAGTGTCCTCGGTATCGGGGTCGCGGTCAGAGTGAGCACGTCCACGCTCGTCCGAAGCTGTTTGAGCCGTTCCTTGTGCGCCACACCGAACCGCTGCTCCTCGTCAACGACAACAAGCCCCAGGTCTCGCAGTTCGATGTCCTTGGAGAGCAGCCTGTGCGTGCCTATCACCACATCCACCTCGCCCGTCCGCAGGCCCTCCACGGTAGCCTTCTGTTCCGCGCGCGAGCAGAAGCGGCTGAGCATGGCCACTTTCACCGGGAATGCAGCGAACCGTTCGCGGAATGTGTTGTAGTGCTGCTGTGCCAGAACGGTCGTCGGCGAGAGGATGGTTACCTGCTTGCCGTCGTTCACAGCCTTGAAGACCGCGCGGATCGCGACCTCTGTCTTGCCGTAGCCCACGTCGCCGCAGATCAAGCGGTCCATCGGCTTCGGCGCTTCCAGGTCTTGCTTCACTTCCTGGATGGCCTCCAACTGATCGGGCGTCTCCTGGTACTCGAATGACGATTCCATCTCCTGCTGCCAAGGGGTATCGGGCGAGAAACTGTAGCCCTCCTGTGACTGCCGCACCGCGTAGAGCTGCACTAGCTCCACCGCCATCTGGCGCACAGAGTCTTTGACTTTCTTGGTTGCCCGCGCCCATTCCGTGCCGCCGAGTCGGTGTATTGTGGGTTGTGCGTCATCCGCGCCGATGTACTTCTGCACGCGGTCTATCTGGTCGGCAGGCACGTACAGCTTGTCCGCGCCGGAGTACTCCAGCAGCAGATAGTCCTTCTCGCCGCTTGTGCCGGTCAGCCGCGTCAGACCCTGGTATCGGCCTATGCCGTGGTGGATGTGAACCACATAGTCGCCTTCATTGAGTTCCAGCAGCGACGATATGGCAACACCTTTCTTGTACGATTTCCTTGGGCGGTACGAACTGCGCAGCCCGAACATCTCGGAGTCCGTGGCCACCATCAGGCGGGCATCAATGAGCTTGAAGCCGGATCGCAGGACACCTTCCAGTACGTAGATGCCTTTGCCGCCGCTGGGCAGGTCTTCCACCGGCGTGGTCGGCAGCTTGTGCTCGGTCAGTATCTCCACAATCCGGTGCGGTTGATGGGAGACCAGCACAACCCTACAGTCGTTTGCCAGCCACGTGCCGAGTTGTTCGATCAATATGTCTATCTGCCCGCCGAACGTGTCCATCGGGGCTGCGGACATCGTCACGCGGTTCTCGGTATCCAGCCACGATGACTGTCTGTGCAGCATTGTGAGGATCAGGTTTCGCCCTCTTTGCCGGAGGTGCGCGGCGGCCTTGTTGAACGGCGCTACGTGGTCTGATGGGAGCGCGATGGCATCACCGCGCATGACTCGCGCGTTCAGTGATTCCAGCAGTTCTTCGTGCAGTTCCTCCCAATGCGATGCTATCTGGTGCGGCTCGTCCACAATCACCAGCGCATCCGCCGGCAGGTAGTCCAGCATGCAGGTTTCCTGGGGGTAGACTACCGGAAAATAGTATTCTATACCATCGAAATATGCCAGGTTCCGCAATTGGACGATGGCGTTCTTCACATTCTCGTCCAGTCGTTCTGCAACAGCCGGGCTGACTTCTTGCTTCAGATTGGCTACCTCGGAGGTAAGCAGTTCGGCCAGCTCATCGGCAGCGGCATCAGCCTTGTCCTGATCCAGCAGCAGTTCGCGCGCAGGCGAGATGTCCGCAACATCGAGGTGGACGGAAGACCGTTGCGATTCCACCTCAAACAGGCGGATGCTATCCACCTCGTCGCCGAAGAACTCTATACGTATCGGGGAGTCGCTGGTGGATGGAAAAACGTCCAGTATGCCGCCGCGCCGACTGAACTCGCCCTGCCGTTGCACCATATCCGAGCGTTCGTAGCCCAGGGAAACTAGTTTCAGCAGCGTTTCATCAAGGTCAAGCTCGCTGCCCTTCTCAATGCGTATGCGGTGGGACGCAAGCGTATCGGGCGGGACGGTGCGCTGGAGCACAGCCGCGATCGGCGCGATCACAATGCAGGGTTTGCCGTCCTGGAGTCGGGCGAGTGCGGTCAGCCGCTTGCCGATGATGTCGAAATCGGTGTCTCCCGACTGGTAGATCATGCTGTCCGCAGGCGGCACCAGCAGGATGTCCGTTTCTTCACCCACTATCGCCGAGATGTCCTCGCATATCCGCTCGGCCTGCTCGTAGTTGTAGGTCACGATCAGGATCGGGCGCGGCATATCCTGCTGCACGGCGGCTATGACCATGCACTTCGCAGGCGAGGCCAGTCCCTCGACCTCCACGCCGATGCCGCAGTCCATCATTTTGAGGACATCTTGAAGCTGAGTTGTTTCCCTCAGCAGTTTTGTTATCTTTTCCATATTCATCTACTACCGCCCATATCCGGCCAAACGCCGAAAAGGGCTTTGGCGCGGCGCCCCGGGGGGCACACGTCCAAAACCCTGATTTCCAGTATGTTAATGCTATTATAGCATTACCCGCGAGCTAATGTGTAGAATCCGTGCGGGCGAATACTCCTACCAGCTTCTTGCCGGCGGATTGCCAGAAGGTTTCCTTCATGGCTTCCGCCTGTTCCTGCAACAACCTCGACTGATCCGGTTGCTGAACCACCAACGCCACTTCGCCCTTCTTCACCCAACCCAACTTGCGGGCTTCAGCCTCTTTGCCCTGCGGAGTTCCCATCAATTCGGACTCCCGCTTGAGCTGGATGTTTTCGATATTTGCCGAAGCTATTTGCTTCTGCAGCGCCACGATCTCCTGCGATTCGCTGTGGGAGATCAGATACGGTCTGGCCAGTTTGCACACGGTAGCCTTGAGGCAGTAACCGCCGGCAGCGAGCAGCGTGAGCACGAGCAGGACTCGCAGCAGCTTTGGCGCCTTGGTCCGCTTCGTGCGCATTCGTCTTGTTTTCGGGCGTTTCGTTGTCTGTTTTTTTGGCATGATATCGCCACTAAGCCTATTTGTCAGGATGCAGTTCACGGTAATTCTGTCCGCCTACGGACTGGCCTACGGTGTGAACCTTAATCAGGTTTGTGCGCCCAGGCACCCCAGCCGGTATGCCCGCTGTCAGCACTACAGTATCGCCGTCCTTAACGAGTCCGACCTGAGTTGCGCCCGCCACCGCCTGGTCAATCATGTCGTCGGTGTTTCGGCTTGGGACCACCAGTATTGGATAGACACCCCATGATAACGCGAGTTGCCGATATGTATTCTCGAACATCGCGGCAGCGAGTATCGGCGCCTGGGGCCTGAACTTGGATACAGCCCGCGCGGTTGCCCCGGACGACGTAGGTGTGACAATCGCTGCGGCCCCAAGGTCCTGCGCGATCTCCGCCGTCGCCATCGCGATAGCCTCTGTTACAGTCTTCGTTGCGGCTGCGGCTCTCTCCTGCAGCAATTTTCGGTAATTCAGCGCGGATTCTGCGGCGGCTGCCACTCGCGACATCATGCAGACCGTCTCGATTGGGAACGCCCCCACTGCCGTCTCGCCTGAGAGCATCACTGCGTCCGATCCGTCGAAGATGGCGTTTGCCACATCGGTCACTTCAGCGCGTGTCGGTCGGCGGTTGTTCGTCATGGATTCCAGCATTTGCGTGGCCGTGATCACAGGTTTGCCCGCGTTGTTGCACTTGCGGATGATCTGCTTCTGCACGATGGGCACCTGCTCCAGCGGCATCTCTACGCCCAGATCACCGCGCGCTACCATAATAGCGTCGGCGGCCTCGATGATCGCGTCAATGTCCTCAACAGCCTCGCTTTTCTCAATCTTGGCAATGAGGAGTACGCGCTTGCCGGAACCCTTGATAACCTCGCGCACCGGCTGCAGGTCCGACGCGCATCGGATGAATGATGCCGCCACCCAGTCTACGTCGTTCGCAATGCCGAACTGCAGGTCCTCGATATCACTCTCCGTGACGGACGGCAGATTCATCCGCGCGCCCGGCATGTTCACGCCCTTGCGGCCGGACATGGGACCGCCGACCACCACTCGCGTGACCATATCCGTGGCGGTTACTGACTCCACCAGGAACTCCAGTTCACCGTCGGCCACGAACACAAGTTGATCAGGTTTTGCCTGTTCAATCAGCTCGGGGTAGGGCAGTGTGATCTCGCCGGCATTTCCCGGCACGTCCCTAGTAGTGAATACAAACCTCTGGCCTGGAGCCAGGTCCGTCGGTTCCGCCATAGGCCCGGTTCGTATCTTAGGGCCGGGCAGATCCTGCAGAACCGCAATCGGCATCCCAAGCTCTTTCTCCATCGCGCGGATGTCCGTTATACGCTTGGCGTGTTCTTCTTTGGTGCCGTGCGAAAAGTTCAGGCGCGCCACATTCATACCGGCCTCGCCCAGACTCTTGAGCATCTCCGGCGATTGAGAGGCAGGTCCGATTGTGCAGATTATTTTAGTTCTTCTCATCCTATATCCATTCGTTTTTGTTCTTCAGGATATTGTACAGTGCCCGCGCCTAGTAGTCAAACAAATTTTCCTTAATTCTTGCTTAACTCTTCTGGGGGAAACAACATATTTCCTAGCCTGGATTATTCATGAATTGAATAATCCAGGTCCTTCTGAGCATTATTCACGCTTTCGTGAATAATGCGGACCACCGGTGACGAAACCTCATGAATCGTGCCGACGTACAAGTTTTCGTATGGCGCTGTAAACAGGGAGGAAATGTGAACATTGATCTGTAACAGTATAAGCAGATCGGTACGCCTTAAGCGGCGCTAAAGCCGCACAGTAGCGCATATTCCCTGGTCACTGTGGTAGTTGTAATCACCGACACAACAATGAGGAGGGTAACGAGATGAAACGAAAGGCATTCTGGGTATTGGGCATACTACTGCTTGTAGCAGTATCGGCAAGCGCACTATTCGCTGGATGGAAGTGCGAGATTGAGGCTGGAAAGAAGGGTACAGTCGGCAAGCCGAATAGTCTGACCATTGATATGGGCTGTGTGGTGTTCAGCGATGTGGACAGCGGCGCGACTACAAACATAGCGTGGCCCACAACGTATGATCACTACAACGGCACAGTATTAGCCGGCAACTGGACCCGGCAGCAGATCGTGACACCAAGCGGCAACTTTGTGCTAAAGCTGAGCGTCAAGCTCTCCGGGCGAAAGTCCTGGGGGATATGGAGCAGCAAGCGAAATGCTGTGACCGTGGACGTTCACAAGGGAGCAGGCGATGGCGAGATCGTTGTCACAAAGACAATAGACAGGAGCGTCGGCAGCCCATCAACCTACACGATGGAACTGCCGCAGGTGACCGCCGGACTTAGCTCAAACAACAGCCAACAGTACTCGATCATGCTGCGATATGACAAGTGGGACGGCAACTCCAGCAACGACAACCAGTGCGGTAGCACGATTACCGTAATGGCTGACTAGTAGCCAAACCGGAGCGTGACCAGGCGCTTCGGGCTAAGAAGTAGATTTGCAGAAAAGGCATCGGGCCAATCTGGATTATTCAGGAAGTGAATAATCCAGAGCCTTCAGAGCATTATTCATGAATACTGCGGGCATATGTCCCGGTGCCTTTTTTGTTTCAGAAGCGCCGATCTGGTGATCACAGAGGGAAATTGGACAAGACGGATCGGAGAGCGGACGCGGCTTTTCTAAGCGCCTCACCCCGATGGCTGACGGCATGCTTCTCATCACTGGTCAGCTCGGCCATTGTTTTGCCAAGCGATGGGATAAAGAAGACAGGATCATAGCCGAATCCTCCGCTGCCGCTTGGCTCACGAGCTATCACGCCCTCACACTTACCTTCCACGACGGTGACTGTGCCATCAGGAAGCGCCACTGCCACCGCCGCGCGAAACCTGGCAGTTCGTTCCTCATCTGGAATCTCGCTGAGTAGATGGAGAATCAGCCGATACTTGTCGCGGTCGGTGGCGTCCGGGCCGGCGAACCTTTTGGACATGACGCCCGGCTGACCGTCAAGCGCGTCAACCTCCAGGCCGGAGTCGTCACCCAGCGCGACCAACCCGGTGGCTGCGGCGGCGGAGACAGCCTTCAACTCTGCGTTTGCGGCAAAGGTGCTGCCGGTCTCCTCCACGTCGGGAGCATCCGGGAACTCGGCGATAGAAAGCAAGGTCACCGGCATGTCGGCCAGTAACTCCTGCAGCTCCATCAGTTTCTTCTGGTTACGAGTCGCGACTACCAGTTTCATTGTTGGGCTTTCTATCGCCAAGACACCAAAATGGGGACAAGACGCCAGAATATAGAACCGGCGATTTGGCGATAAGGATATGAGCCTCAGAGCACGCCGACGAGGACTTCCTTCTGCAGCGCGAATAGCTCCTGAATACCGCCCTGCGCCAGATCCAGCAACCGGTTGAACCGCTCACGTCCGAACGGCAGACCTTCCGCAGTGCTTTGGATCTCGACGAACTTGCCGCTGGAGGTCATAGCCACGTTCATGTCCACAGCCGCCATGGAGTCCTCGGAATATTTCAGGTCGAGCATCTCTTCGCCGCCGACAAAGCCAACGCTAGTGGCTGCCAGCATGTCTGTGATTGGGTTGCTCTTGGTCATCCCGTGAATCCTGAGCCAGGACACCGCATCGGCGAGGGCCACGAACCCACCCGTCATAGCAGCCGTGCGAGTGCCGCCGTCCGCCTGAATCACATCGCAGTCTATCCAGATGGTCCGCTCGCCTATCGCCTTCAGGTCAATGATGGACCGCAAAGACCGGCCTATGAGCCGCTGAATCTCCATGGTGCGCCCGCCCAACTGGCCCCTGGTGGCCTCACGCTGGTTGCGCGTCAGGCAGCTTCGGGGGATCATGCCGTACTCAGCCGTTACCCAACCGCCGCCGGAACCTTTCAGGAACGGAGGAACCTTCTCCTCTACGCTCGCCGTGCATATCACGCGGGTGTCGCCCACCTCAATAAGGCACGAACCCTCCGCATATTTCATGTATCCTCGTGTGATCTTTACAGGGCGAATCTGGTTGTTTGCCCTGCCGTCTTCTCTTGCCATGCTATCTCCTGCAATTCTATTCCCCACGTGGTTTTCTGCACTTCACCCATCGGTCTGCCTATAAGCCGCCCGCCGAGGTCGGCGAACTGGCTGGGGCTGCCCGTGGTGAAGCAGGCATGCGCCGGCTCTGCGTGTGGGGAATTCAACATACCGGCATCAAACAGTATATTTGCGGCTTCAATCGCGGTTTCCTCCGCCGGGTCTATGATCGTCACGTCAGGCCCAACGGCGGCACGGATGGCGCGCATAAGGAACGGGTAATGGGTGCAGCCGAGGACGATGGTGCGGCAGCCCGCGGAGAGCAGCGGCTCGACGTACTCGCGAACGGCATCGTCCGCCTCGGCGGTGTCACACATGTCCGATTCGACGATGGTGACAAACCTGGGGCACGCCTGCTGGATGACGCGAACGTCGGGAGTCAGACTGGTCAGTATGTTCGTGTAGGCGCCTGAGTTCACTGTGCCAGTGGTTGCCAGCACGCCTATGGTCCCGCCGTGCGCGGTGTGCAGTGCGGCTCTTGCCCCTGCCTCAATGACCCCAATGATGGGGATGCGAGGGAAGCGCTCCACGGCTGTTTCCAGCGCAACGGCCGATGACATGTTGCATGCCATGATGACCATCTTCGCGCCGCCGCGTATGAGGAAATCAGTGATGCCGAGAGCGAACGCCCGAATCTCATCTGCCGTGCGTTCTCCGTATGGGACGTGTATCTGATCTCCCAGATACAGAGCGCTTTCGTTCGGAAGCTTCTCCAGAACCCGCTTGACCACGGTCAGACCGCCGACTCCGGAGTCGAAAATGCCTACAGGCGCATTGATCTTCAATTCTCACCACCAAATTGCGAACCGGTCCAGTGTACATCCTGAGGTCCGGAAAGCTCCAGATGACCGAGTGTGTCAAGCGGTTTGCCCGCCACAAAGAACTCAACCTGCTTGATCTCCTTGAACTGGGAGAGTGTGCGCAGAATAGAGCCTATGGTCAGTCCCTCGGCCTCCGAGCCACCGGAGAAATTGTCTACAAACTCGCGGCTGAGGTCTACCCTGGCTAGCCCCTTCCGCACTCTGAAACTCAGCAGTCTGGTACCTTTGGGTATAGGGTTCGCCAAGTTTTCCTGATCTCCCTGCTCGATCAGAGTCCGAAGCGCGGTTTCTGCAAGATTTCTTCCGGTCGGAACTTCTTTCTCGACGGCGCGGAGCTTGACCTCATTGCCCTTCACCTCAACCTGATACACCTTAACCGTCTTTTTCGGAACTGATACGGACGGCGTTGGCGGTTTGTTCTCTAGATGAGATACGACCGCGCTGCGCGTTCTGGTCATGTAGATACCCAGCGCCGCGCAGCCCAGAATGACAACCGATATCAGGATGATTCGAAACGCTTTCATGATGTCACTCCCCCGGCCTCTTTGGGCCGCCCGGAACCGCCTTGTCATCGCCCGATGCCGCCTTGCCATTGGTGATTGACGGCGCAGTATCAGCTTTCACCGCAGACCCGCCGCCCTCAAAATACTGCTTGAACCCGCTCACTACCGCCTCAGCGATCTTCTGCTGGAACTCCGGGCTGGTTATCTTCGCCAGATCGTCGGGATGATTCAGGTACCCGACTTCGATGAGCGCCGCCGGTACGCTGTACTTTTCAGAGGCGTTTCGCAAGACGCCCAGACCCGTCTGGTACAGAGTGGTATCACTGCGCACACGCAGGTCCGGCAGCAGGCCGGCCTTGACTATCTCGGAATGCACACAGTAGGCCAGCGCCTTGCCGCTCAGATCGTGACCGTGATAGTAGGTTTCCAGGCCGGATGGCGCCTTGTTCCCGCCAACCGAATTGCTGTGAATACTGAGGAAGACATCCGCCGAATGACGTTGCGCACAGGCGGCTCGCATCTCCAAATCCACTTTTTGCTTGGCATCCAGCCCGTAGTCGCCTGCACGAGTGAGTATAGCGCAGACTCCCGCGTCGAAGAGAAGCCGCCTGACCCGGGTGGCAATGGCCAGGTTGGATGCCTTTTCCTGTGAGCCGTCCAGCCCGGTGGCGCCGGTCGCCGAACCGCCGTGCCCTGGGTCTATCACAATGGTCTTGCCCGCAAGCGGACCGCCCGCATTCTTCGGCAGGATAAGGCTAAGCGTCAGCGTATTCGCGCCTTCTCTCGTCACGTCGAAACCGACGATTCGGTTGAGGTCAAGCGTGACTCGCACATTGTCGCCGAGTTGCGCAGCATGGATCCCTTTGATAAGTGGATGATTGACGCGCGTGTCGTCCATCGGTTTGTCCAGCACGGCATGTTTCAGATCCAGCATCAGCTCATCCGGATCGCGGGTCAGAGAGGTCTCCCACTTAGAAGGCGCATCGGCCTCAACGACCACGTCTATCCGTCGGTTGCCGATGGTTCGGTGGCTGATCTTGACGATCTGAACCGGCAAGGCGCCCATTTGCGGCTGTGCGGAATCCATTGGCAGTACCTCCGTCTGGGTCGGTGTGGCCGGAGCGCTGACATCGGCGAGGAACGGTTTCTGCAGCCCGAGAACACTCACCACTATCTCCGCCGTCTTCGGCGGACTGGTGAGTTTCCATTTGACCACCGACGGCATATCCAGCACCACTCGCCCGGTCTGCCCGTCGGCCTGGACTCCGGCGCGGATTGGTACGGCGGTGCAGTTCATGATGGGAATATCGGCCAGAGAGGTAGGGACCCGCAAGCCCTTCATATCTAGGATCAGCTTCTTCCCGCCCGCCCACCATATCACGTTTGAGACGACCGGGTAGGAGGTTGTCACCTTCAACTGGGAGCCGTCGAACCACACATTCCTGATGCGCGAGCGTAGAATGAGCGTGCGTGTGGCGGCATTCCACTCGATATCAGCGTCCAACCTGGCGGCGATCTCCTGCAAGGGAATCATCAACTCGCCGTCCACAAGCTTCGCCTTAACCGGGAAGCCTTCACCGCTGGCTGGTTTGATCTCCACCTTCTGGCCGTCCGACTTCGAGTTCGCGTCGGTAACATACCCTGCACCGACGGTACTCAGCGCGGGCAGCGTGGCGTACACCGTGCCGTTGATGAGCAGGGGCTGCTTGTGAAGAAAAGGCTTCTCGCCGCCCGCAATCAGCGTCACGGCATCATAGCCGAACGCGACCGTGGGCATGGCGAGTGTAATGACTAGAAGAATCAGAAGGCATGTTCTGTACTGCAAAATCCTCTCCATGGGCTAGCCTGGATTATTCGCTTGTGAATAATGCGGACGAGAAGGCGACATCAAACCAGTGTCTCCCCTATTATACGACAAAACCGGCGGATTTGGCACCAGTGTTTAATGGGGACAGACACAATTTCCAGAAGGAATTTCCTTCCCGCTCGCCAACTGTGCAGTATGCCCAGGTGTGCTCGTTATATATTACCGGAGATACCCTACCATATTACCCAGCGCGGCAACCGCGGGGATAACGTGTTCTTCGAGGATTCCGACCGCAGAGACTACTTGAAGTGGCTGGAGGAATACTCCGAGAAGTTCGGACTGGACATACTCGCCTACTGCCTCATGACGAACCACATCCACATCGTCGCACTTCCGCACGCTGCCGATTCCATGGGAAAGACACTCCATTCGCTGCACACGCGCTACAGCCGGATCAGCAATTGGCGACACGGCTGGACCGGTCATCTATGGCAGGGCAGGTTCTTCTCGACATCGCTGGACGGAGAGCATCTGGTGAAGGCGATTCGGTATGTGGAAAGAAACCCGGTCAGAGCGCGGATGGTCGCGCGAGCTTCCGACTACCGCTGGAGCAGTGCGGCTTTCCACCTGGGAATGCGAGCGGACAGCGTCATCCGCAGCGATTCACGTTGGGGCGCGGCGATAGAGGATTGGGAGTACGCGTTGGGCAGACCGGAGGATGAGGAGTTCGTGGACATGATCCGAAAGCGGACTCATGTCGGGTTCCCATGCGGCGACGAGGAGTTCGTGGACAGGGTGTGCAGCCTTGCCGGTCGCTCTCAGATCCTCCGCTCGCCGGGTCGCCCGAGGAAGGGATGACGCTGATGATAGACGAAATAATTGTGTCTGTCCCCATTTCCGAGCGCAGCGAGGATCCACAACTGGCCGGCCTGGCTGTGAAGTGAGGAGATAAATGAGATGCGAGACTACAGGTTCTTCAAGTTGGTTCAAAAGTTCTATGCGTTTCTGGTAGAGGATTACGGGTTTGCACTGATTTATAAGCGGAGAGACACTCTTGCTTTGTACGTGTATTATGCCAGCCCAACTACTGGAGTTTATCTCACACTAGACCGCATGGATACATATGTGACGGTAAGCTTTTTTGTGCTACCTGATATGAAACCACCGAATGATAGGGCATCAGAGCATGGATATCCACTTGAGTATCTGGTGCAACTACATTGCCCGAATATGATATTTGAGCCGGAATCTCAGACTCCTGACGACATGATTGAGGAGTACTTGGCCATGACTTCCGACGCGGTCAGGGAGTGCGCTAGGGACGTACTGCAAGGGGAGTCTAGTGTACTTGCACACATTGTCGACAGATGGCGCGAACGGCAGGCCTTGTTGATAAGTCTGCGGAATGAATAACCATGAGTACCGTTCTCTCGAAGCTGCACTTTGGCGAGGATTGGCCGAGTATATAGGCAACACATGGCAAGAGCATTCTGCATGCATGACGGCAGACAGAGAAGCTCTCTTGGCCTATGCTCTGTGCAGGGATGATTTGGTACTGGCTTCAGGCCTATGCAAGTGTCCGCATTGCGAGATAGTTGGTTGTGCACTCTGAAGCCACGGTTTCCCACTAGTTATCTGTTGTGACCACGCGCAGATAGTGAAGGATGCAAAGGAGAAGAACGTGAAACGCATAATCAATCTGATCATTGCTTTGGAAATGGAAATGGTGGGGGAAATGGAATGGTGGGGGAAATGGGGACAGACACAATTATTGACAGGATTTCCACGCTTGCATGCGATCGGGCGATATGCCCGGGCATTCTCGTCAGCTTATTCGACCGATAATTGTGTCTGTCCCCATTTTTGACGACTTGACGGTGACGGACGGGTCATGTAATATGTTCGCATCCACGACATGGAGGTTGCCTGATGGTCAAGAGACTCATGGCAAGAAAACCGCTTGAAACCATACTGGAAGAGGCGAAGGGCGACAACCGCCTGCGCCGGGTGCTGGGGCCGTGGGCGCTCACCAGCCTGGGAATTGGATGCGTGATCGGAACGGGCATTTTCGTGCTAACCGGGATCGCCGCACATGACAAGGCCGGACCCGCGCTGATGCTCTCCTACGCGGTAGCGGGAGTCGCGTGCGTATTCGCCGCGCTGTGCTATGCGGAGTTCGCGTCCATGGTGCCGGTCGCCGGATCAGCGTTCACCTACGCATACGCCACGGTGGGCGAGCTGTTCGCCTGGATCATCGGATGGGATCTGATACTGGAGTACACGGTGGCATCTGCGACTGTGGCGCACGGATGGTCGAAGTATTTCCAGGATTTCATAGGTATATTCCACCTGCATGTGCCAAAAGTGTTGTCTAATGCACCATTTGATTTTGACCCAGCCATCGGGAAGCTGATACCTACAGGGACGTGGGTGGATTTCCCGGCGATTGTGGTCGCACTACTGGTCACCATTATCCTGGTAAAGGGCATCAAGGAGAGTGCCACCTTCAACAACGCGATGGTGATCCTCAAAGTCGCGGTAGTGCTCTTCGTGATCGTGGTCGGCGCATTTTACGTGGACCCGAAGAACTGGATACCGTTCGCGCCCTATGGCTGGACCGGCATCAGCATGTTTGGCCATACGGTTCTAGGTCAGTCGGGAGAAGGCGGGTTGCCGTTGGGCATGCTAGCGGGTGCCGGAGTGATATTCTTCGCGTACATCGGGTTTGACTCGGTTTCCACTCACGCGGAGGAAGCGAAGAACCCTCAGCGCGACGTGCCGATCGGCATCATGGCCTCACTGGTCATCTGCACGGCGCTCTACATCGCCGTGACCGCGGTCATCACCGGCATGGTGCCCTACAACAAGATCAGCGTGGAAGCCCCGGTCTCCAACGCGTTCGCACAGGTCGGCCTTCCGTGGGCGCAGTTCCTGATCTCACTGGCGGCTGTGGCAGGCATCACATCAGTTTTGCTCGTGCTGATGCTCAGCCAGCCTAGGGTTATGCTGGCCATGGCGCGCGACGGACTGGTCCCGAAAAGTTTCTTCGGCGCGGTGCATGAGAAGTTCCGCACCCCCTGGAAATCAACCATTCTCACCGGCTGTCTGGTGGCCACAATGGGCGCACTCATCCCGCTCAGGGTACTGGCGGAACTGGTGAACATAGGCACGCTGCTCGCGTTTGTCATCGTGTGCATAGCGGTGATGATTATGCGCAAGACGCACCCGGACGCGGTGAGACCGTTCCACTGTCCGTGGGTGCCTGTCATTCCGATTCTTGGCGTGCTCATGTGCTCGATGCTGATGTTCGCGCTGCCCAAAGAGAACTGGATAAGGCTGTTCGTTTGGTTGTTCATTGGGCTGCTGATCTACTTCTTCTACGGACGCAAGCACAGCGAACTGCACAAGCGAAACATGAGCGGACTGGAAGCGGCGCAGGAAGAGGTCAAGGCGCAGTACGAGGACCGTTGAGACGAACGTTCAACATCGAACAAGAAACCCGAAAAAGCCCTGTCGTATGCAACGGCGGGGCTTTTTTGTCGGAGAGCGGTTGACAAACTCGGCTGGTGGTGATACAGTATATGTACAACAGTATCACCGAAGGAGGTGTCGAGATGATCAAGAGACTGACAAAGCATGGCAACAGCACGGCCTTGGTGATAGATCGCAGCATTCTGGAACTGCTGAAGATAGACCGAGATACGCCGCTCGAGTTATCTACCGACGGCAACGTTCTGATCGTCGCTCCGGTACGTGACGATGAACGGAGGAGGCAGTTCAGCGATGCCCTTGAGGAGACGAATAGGAAGTACGGACGAGCGCTAAAGCGGCTGGCGGAGTAGAGCATGGAACCGGTCTTCCTTACCATAGAAGAAGTGCTGGAGATTCACAGGGACCAGATCCAGCGGTACGGTGGCGCCTACGAAGTTCGGGACATCGGACTGTTGGTGTCCGCGTCGGCCATGCCTTCCTCTGGATTCGCGGGTCAGTATCTGCACAAGGACGTCTTCGAGATGGCTGCGGCGTATCTGTTCCATATCACCCAGAATCACCCGTTCGTTGACGGCAACAAGAGAACGGGTTCCGTCGCCGCCATAGTGTTCCTGCGCTTGAATGATGTGCGGTTGGAGTTCTCCGAGGAGGAACTGGTGCGACTGGTGATGGCCGTTGCATCAGGAGAGGCTGACAAGTCAGTTGCCAGCGATTTCTTCAGGAGTCATTCGGCCAATCGGTAATGCATACGCTCGGGGGGATGGGATGAGAAGACTGCTGATAGCGTTAGCCACCATCTTGATTTGCACGAATGCGAATGCGGATGTGATAGATGTCACCCGCAAGGACAAGCTGTACGTAAGGGAACCGCTCGTGGACAACAACCCGGCACAGGCGTCCGAGAACACCAGGCGGATCGCGAAGATCATGGCGGCGGCTCCCTCAGGAGCCTCCGTCCATTTCCCGGCGGGGGATTACTACTTCCACGGTTCCGCCTTGCCGAACCACGGGACGATAGAGACCACGCAGACCGGGCAGATCATCTACGGCGATGGCGCGGACGTCACGAACATCATCCAGACGGACGGGCGCAAGGATTTTGGCTTCGTCTGCAAGCCTGATCTCAAGCGCGTTCCCACCGCCACCGTGCGCATACGTAACAAGGGCTGCCGTCTGCGCGACCTGAGCGTGCTGGTTGACGCCAAGCTGCCCGCCGGTATCATCTCCTCGGCGGCGGTTCAACTGGCGCACATCAAGTACTATCCCGACAACAACATCGGCATCATCGAAACCACTGGGCAAGGCACGGACTACCTGCTCGATTTCGTCAACGTCACCGGCATAAACGTCGGGCGCAACCTGGACGCAGGAGTTCAGAGCAGCCGGTTCTTCGAGGTCGGCGTGGACATCATCGGCTCGGGCGGTGAGGTGAAAGTTCGCGACATGGACCGCCTGGATGCGAAGATCGGCGTGCGGCTGGACAACGGCAACCACTGCGGACAGGGCGGGTACTACTTCGACAACCTGGAGATGATTGGGCGGCACGGGGTCACCAACGGCGGTGTGCTTTTCGATTGGGTCGGTGGGCAAGCGCCGTTCATCCGCAACTGCACTGCCGGGTTTGCGAGCGGGATACACGCCGGGCCGTTGGGCAGCACGGGGGATCGGCTGGAGCCGACTTGCGAAGGCGAGGTCGTGCGCAGACCGGGCAAGGATTGGGACTGGGTAACCTGGCACGGGCATGCGGTGGTGGATGAGCCGACACCCGCCCAGCGAACCGAGTGGTACGGACTTCCACGACACATCACGGTCACCCGCGCAGGCTCCGAACCGAGAACCGGGGGCGTGGAATGGGTCGAAGGCAAGGATTATTCCATTGAGACGGTGACTCAGCCCGGCGACCTGGAGTCCGCGAGCAAGATTCACTGGAGTACCGAAGGCCCGAAGCCCGGCTCGGTCTACTATGTGAGTTTCAAGCAGCCGAAAGAGTACCGCGTCCACGATCTGGAGTGGGGGTACGTGATGAACTGCCAGCTTGGCGAGGCTCTGCAGATGGGGCCGGACTCCTACGCGCTCAAGTTCGAGGACCAGGGCGTGGGATACCTGAACCCCGATTTCCGGTTCGGAGTGGGCTACGGTTTCTTCATCACGAACAACATGGTGTTGAACAGCCCCTTCGTTTTCGATGGAGCAGTGGACTACATCAGGATGGACGGCAACACAACGGGCGTCTGCGACATCAGGATTCGAGGCGCGGGACAGAACCGGGTCGCGAGCCGAATCAGCCTCTCGCACAACCAGTTCAATAGCGTGATGGTTGGGGATTACGCGGCGCAGATCAGGATAGAGGACAGCGAAAGCTGTGGAGCAATCAAGGTGGATGCGCCGACCTATGCGGACTTCATCACCATCAAGGGCAACACACTCGTCGCGCCGGGTACACCCGCCGTAGATATCTCCGGCAAAGTGACCAACCTACGCATCCAGGATAACGATGTGCGTCTGTCCGGCGGCGACGGCATAGTCGTCAACGGCGCGGCTGGCGGGATCATCTCGGGCAACAATACGTCCGCATGCACCGGTAACGGGCTGGTTCTGAAAGGCAGCATCGGCATGGTGGTGCGGGACAATATCGGAAACAAGGACGAGACTACCGACAGCAGACCGTAGACTGCGGACCCCGAAACTCACGGACTGTGGACTGTGATCTACTACGGTGAACGGTCAGCCGCCCTCGATCACTACGTCCGGTCCCTCCAGGTAGAGATCAAACCCTGTTCCGATATTCGGCACGTAGTAACTGCCGCCTGCTTTCGCGGAACGAAAACGGTAGTGTAGACGGCTCTCATCCATGATCGTACCCGCGTACACCAGATCATCATTCTTCACTCCGGCATCCCTCAGAATTGCCAGTGCGCCCTCGGGTGATTCGGCACGACGCGCAACGGCAGACGATTCATAGATCAGCGCCGGGCGACTCTTGCCTATCACATCTCTAGTGGGCAACCGCCATCGTCCGCCGGATTCCTTCGCTGCTGTGATCACTGCCGCCTTCGAACCGGGACCCCACAGGAACACACTGACGCTGGCTGCATTCACGTCGCTCGTCTCAACGCGCCTGACATCCGGTATGTCCAGCCAGTGTGCTTTCGCGTAGTCAACCACCGGGCGCACTTGCTGATAGTCCTGATTCCTGCTCATTACCGGGTTCAGGAAAGCCAGTGAGCCTGCCACCACCAGCAGAACGGGGAGCATTACGCTAGTCGGCCGGCTGCGCGTGATGAGGAGCGGTAGTATGGATACCTCTGCAAGCGGCAGAACTGCCATGAGCAGCGCAGGCAGCAAGCGGACGCGATCAGGTGACTGGGAGACCGAATAGAATATCAGCAAAACAAACGCGAAGTCATGCCAGATTGCGGCGTGATATGCCCACGTCCGCCGGTATAGCAGCCCAAGGCCGATCACCAGTGACGGCAGTCCGATGAGCAGCGCCAATCCACCGAAGATGAAGTAGATCCACGCATAGCCCTCAGCGTCCGGGGTGCGTTCTTGTCCCATCATTGTCAGCGCCCACACCAACAACCCAATGAACACGGCGGCGATGACCAGGCGCAATACGCCAAACATTGTTGTAGCTCGCTCAGTGGTGCCTTGTGACCCTTGGCTAATACTCAACTGGCATGTCCTCGATTGTCCTCGTTCTACCGTTGCAGCGCGGGGGCCGCTCCGGCGTTGGGCAAGGTCAGTACGTCCTTCGCACCATCATGCTCTATGACAAGGTTGTCGCCATCACGGTTGACGGTCAGTTCGGCGTCCGCGAAATGCGAGTATAGCACCGTGATGAACTCGGCGGATTTGCCTGTTTGTCTGGCAATGAGCAGCGGGATCGGATCGGCGGCGGTATCGGACGGGCACTCACCGACCAGCGGGGTGATCGGGCTGCTGCCGATCATGCGGATGTCCAACGCCTTGCTGCCAAACTCCCAGCGACCGGAAAGCGTGTCCGATGCCGACCACGACTTCAAGTCCTTTATCCAATCCGTCGCGGGTTCCACAGCCGCAGGGTCGCCTACCTGCCCATCAAGAATCAGGCGCCCTTCGGAGTGGAGGTAGAAGTCATATGTGTGGCTCTCATCGCTCACCATCTGGTCGCGCACCACAAAGTAGTCCCCTACCCTGATGACCGTGCGCGTCCACTTCACACCGGGGTACGCTTCCGCCGTGGTTGACCGTGCGCCCTCAGGATCGCCCGTCCAGATATCCGCCGCGCGCTCCTTCGTGGCAGCGGGGTTCTTCCCGTCCACGATAATCATGTTGTGCGAGTAGCCGGACTTGAACCACCACACACTCTGCGAGCCGTAGCCCTGGGTGCCGTAGTCCGCCGCCCACAGCTTGCCGTGCGCGAAGAGTGTGATGCCCATCTTGTCCGGGTGACCGTGACCGACAAACGGGCCGTAGTGGAAGGTCATCATGGCGGTGTCGTCCGACGAGCGAAGCGTGCGTATGCCGAGCACGGGATAGTTGGCGGATGTGAGCTTGGGCCGAACCAGGTTAGTCGGAAGATCCGAGCCGAACAACAGCGCGTAACGGCTGTTCCTGAGCGTTACACCCTCATCCCTAACAGAGTTTCCTGCATATACCGGGCCTTTGGGGCTGCGGCTGGCAAGCACCCAGGCGAACCGTGGATCGGGGTCCAAACGGTAGGCCGTCTCGTAAACCTCGGCAGGCGGATAGGACTCGAACCATCCATCGTTGATGGCGGGCAGGCGCATGTCCGGGTAAGTGTAGTTCAGCGGGGCAATCAGCATCTGCATCATGGACTTGCCGGGCTTAGGCTCCCAGCGGTAGAGGTCAACCCCGGCGTGGCGGGCGGCTTCGGCGAGGTGAGTGAACGCCTGCACCACATAGTAGTGGTAGCAGTGGATGCTCTCCGGCCAGATGCAGTCGTCCGGCAGTTCTCGGGTCAACTGGCCTTTCACGAAATCGAGAGACCAGGTCACCAGCTTCTCGTCCTCGATGGCGTATCCGATCACCCCGACCGCCGATGAGTGCCATGAACTCCAGTTACCGCCGCCGCTGCACTTGATGAGACCTTCCGCAACGGTGCGCAGGAACTTCTCGATTTTGGCGCGCTGATCGGCCGGCAGGTCGTTCCGCACCAGGTCGTAAGCCTTCGCGAGCCGGATTACCCACACGGCCTCGTCCAGCGATTGAAGCATCATGCCACCGGTCGTGGCGTTGGTGTGCGGACCGGGGTAGACGTCGGAGTATTTGAGCAGTATCTCAGCCGCCTTTGCCTCGTATTCAGGTTTGTGCTCGATGGCAGCCACCAGTGCGAGATCGAGCGCAGCCTGAGAAAGCAGATGGTGTACCTTCAGCGCCTGTGCAGCCTGGTATCTCTCCCCGTCGTACTTCTTCCCGCAACTCGGGCACACATACGGCCCAGGGTGGCACTTGTACTCAGGGGGCGCGTTGAGGTGAGTTCCATCATCACAGAAAAAGTTGTGACCGTGGCCACCGTAGGGCGGAATGGTGATCTCTTGCTGAAACCAGAAGTCGGCGTTCTGCTTCAGCCCCTTGCCCAGCGAAACAACGTCCGGCCCGGCGGCGCCGTTGTACACGTCTTTCTTCCACCCAGGCTTCAGCAGTTCAGCGCGAAGGGCATTCAGTTCCTTCGAATCAACCAACACGAATGGATGCTTCGAAAACTCCATTGCCTTAAGAGATGAGGCCAGAAGTGTGAGGGTAAGCAAAGCAAACGGCAGTTCGAACTTCATTTGGTTATCTGTTCCTTCGCAGTGAATTCCATCGGCCGAATAAGGATATTATTCGGCGCTGCACTGGGTGTTACCTCTCACGAATGAAGGAAGAACCGGGAGATCGAGAGGTACAATCATCCATGCAGAGCTTCAGGAATGCTTGGTGGGACCCATCCATACGCTTTCTGCAGCGCCCATGCTTTTCTGTATTCGACTCTGGCTTCGTGACGTTTGCCCTGAGCAGCGTAGACTCTGCCAAGCATGTATACCGCCAGGGAGTTTGCCGACCTGAGACTCACGCTTTTCTCCAGAAAGTAAGCTGATGCCGTCAGTCCAGCCTTGGTATGCTTGAGCGCAATGATGCCGTCCGGAGTTCGTTCCCCTCGATAATAATAGAACTGAGACCGCACATAGTCCACATCCAGGGGGGCAACTGCATAGGGTTCGACCTGCTGACCGGAGTTGGTTCGGTAGCCGACAATCGTAGACGAGTCCTTGGCATAGATTGGAGTCAGGTAACCGTATTGTGTTGTCTGCGCCAGAATCCCCTGGTGCTTAACAAACGGTATCGGGTCGGACGCATCAACGATTATGTCTTTGCCGTTACTCAGTTTCATCAAGACAGCTACGTGCCCGTTGAAACTATAATCGCCCTGTATGTTGCGATAGACCATGACGACCCCGGCATGTATATCCATCTGCTGGAGAAGCCCGGCAATCAGCACGGACTGCAGCAGACACTGGCGCTCACCCAACCGCTCGGCAGCATAGAACTCAAATCCACGGTCCAGACTGAATTTGAGCAAGGTCTTTTTCACGACCTGATGTAGATACCTGCCGACCCTGATCTCCTCAGCAGTTTTAGCATAAGGGGTCTGGATGGCGTCAATGCGATTTTTCTCGGCATCCAAGAAACGCGGAAGGTCTCTCTCGTAGACGCCTGCGAATTCAGGCGCTCGCTCCGTAAACACAGTGCCAAACCATTCGTAGAAATCGCCGGGGCTTCCGCTGTGCGCTTCGGTATAGGAGTCCTGTACAAATGCCCTGAAGTTGTCGCCCAGGTATGGATAAGGACCGCCGGAACCACCTTCGTAGGCTCCGGAAGCTGCGACAGTCAATCCGACTGCAATTGCAATGAGAAGTCGCTTCATTTTTCCACTCCTCTTTCCATGCACCGCGCGCATCCTGCTTGCAGACTATCTGGGCAGGTGTATTCAAACCTTGAAAAATATCTTCTTACGGTACAGGTGCAGCATCACCAGCCACCAGACCGCAATGTAGCCGCCTGTGTAGACCCATCCACCGTTAATCCTACCATATGAATGCACGCAGGCCTTGAGCGCAGCGTCAATCAAAGAAACGCGGTTTCCATCCGACATACGCACCGTCCATTCCTGCAGGATAAGTATCTTGGTGAGAATCGGAGCCAGATACGCCGCTATTGCATTCATGCCGAACACCACCAAAGGGAACACTATTATGCTAATCCCTTTCACGTCCACTATCCAGTAAAATACTGCCAGCACAAGGCAACCTAATCCGGCCGCTTCGATGATATACGAGGCAGTCCACAACGGTTTGTTAAATGGAAGATTCTGACTCCAAAACCAACCGATCATGCTCAGCAGAACACCGGTGAATATCACCCAGAGCGTCTTCTTAGAGCCAGACATTCCATCACGACGGAACAGATCGCCTATGCCTGTTCCCACGATAACCAGGGCTGTCGTGGGAATAACTGACAGCACACCCCAGAGACCCCATGTCCGCAGATAAGTCCGGTTGATATAGTCCACAATGTTCTGGTTTTCCAGCAAGATCCCCGCGTGCCCACCAGGATACTCAACAAACTTGAGCAGCCACCAGTGGCCCAGTAGCAGCAGACCGGCCACGCTGTACCGCAACCACCCCGGCAACTCATAAAGTATTGTGCCCAGCAGGTAAGCCAGACCGATCAACTGGAGCACTCCCAGATCGAAAATAGGCCGCTTGACCATGCTGGAATCCAACAAACACCCCAGCAGTACAAGTATGATGCAACGGTTCAGAGCCTTCCATATGCCGCTTGCCGAGGACATCCCTTTCTTGCGCTGCGAAGCCTTCGAAAACGGGATTGCTATTCCGGCAATGAACAGGAACCACGGAAACACCATGTCTGCAAACGTTATCCCCTGATTCCAGGGCGCGTGCATCAGATGCTTGGGAGTCGCGGTATCCATTGCCGCATCGTTCACCAAAAGCATGCCGACGATGGTCAGACCCCTGAAGGCATCCAGTGAAATCAACCTATGCGATTTCGGCTTCGGCGCTGCAGGCGCTTCTGTTGCAGGACCGTCATTATGTAATCCATTGTGTTTTTTCACAGTACTCAAATGCCAGCCTCTAGCCTTATGAACAACTTACAGTATGTTTGCCAATGCAGTTCCGTAACGTTATACCCAGGGTTTCCATCAGCAAAATCATACTTCCTGCGTCATGTTACAAACAACGAGGCGTGTTTGAACTTCAGCCAATACAGATCACCTTACGTGCCAACTCATAGTGCATGCTGTTCCTAATATTCAGACGATTCTGAAGGAGTTGTGATTCCAACACAATTTGACATACTCCCATCCGTCCGCTATGCTGATGTAGAACTACACACGCTGATGGATATCGCTAATGCTCTGCATTTTCTAAGGAGGAGAACATCGTGCGAAATGCGCTGCTCTGCATGGCGCTGATGCTGACCGCTATGACATCATCACCCGCTAAGACGTATTGGACTCAGGATAAGTTCGAAATCGGTGGCTGGATAGCCCCTGGACCGGCTTATATTACGGATGACACGTTCGCCCAGATGGCCGCAGCAGGATTCACGCTGCTGACCGGACCGGGACCCAGGGAATGTGACGATCCTGCATCGAATATCAAGACACTGGACATATGCAGAAAGCATGGAATTCGACTGATCGTTCGAGACAACCGAATACATCTGGACCCACAAACCGACCAGGATAAGAGCGCGCTGGCTGCCATGATTGCCGACTACAAGGACCATCCCGCGCTTTACGGCTACTTCATCAGGGATGAACCCTCGCCTGCAAACTACCGCCTGATGACCGAGGTTCACTCCTACCTGCGCGAGAACGATCCCAAGCGGCTGCCCTACATCAACCTGTATCCAAACTACGGCGGCCCCCACCAGATCGAGTTCGATAATTACGATGCCTATGTCGGCGACTTCGTGAAAACTGTCCACCCGCTGATGTTGAGCTATGATCACTATTCGTTCCTGAGAAAGGGCGAGCGGAACAACTTTATCGCCAACCTGGAGGTGGTTCGCCAGGACAGCCTGAAGGCGGGCATCCCTATGTGGGTGATCATCCAGGCGCTTCAGGATGCGACACGGTACCGTCCGCCGACGCTGAACCAGATGTACTGGCAGGTGAATACTTCGCTGGTCTACGGTGCGAAATCCATCTGGTACTTCCCATACTGGTCGGCAGGCTTCCCGGACAAACCGGAAGCGTGGCACTACCTGGGCGTGATCCTGCCTGACGGAAAACCGGGTCCGCAGTATGCCTCGGTATCGGAAATCAACCCAAAGCTCAAGCGTCTCGGTCCGCTGCTGATGGGTCTGACATCGGTCTCTGTAACGCATCTTGGCAAGGTGCCTCTGCGCGCAAAGGGCTTTGCGCCGGACGACCTGATATCATCCGCGGAAGGCGATCAGATCGTGATCGGGCGGTTCGTGGACAGGGAGAACAAGCCTGTTCTGATGGTGGTCAACCGCGACTGGGACAAGCCGGGGCAAGTCAGCCTCACACTGAATCACGGCTCATTGGTTGCAGACGCTGGGCGTATAGGCCCCGGCAAATCGCTGGGCACGGTAAGGTGGAACAGCGCCGCGAAGGAACTCGAAGTGAAGCTCGCCCCCGGCGAGGCACGCATCATACGCGTACTCTAGTTTGCAGCGACTGTGAACGCGGATTTCACGGAGAGAATATTTATAAGGAAACCAGGAAGACAGGAAGATGTTTGCGGCCTGACGATGCGGCCGACTCCCCTTCTTGAATTCCTGGGTTCCTTATAGACTATTTGTCTTTCTAGAACTTGATCAGCATGGACTGCAGCGCGCCGCAGAGCGGGCACTTGTCGGGAGCCTCGCCTTCACCGGTCCAACCGCATCCCGAACACACCCATATGTCGGCCAGATCAGCGTCCTTGCCGGCAGCAGCAGCCTCTCTGGACTTGGCATACAGATCGTGGTGAACCTTTTCCGCCTCCATCGCGCGGGAAAAACTCGTCTTTGCGGACGGCTCGCCCTGCGCTTCGGCGACCGCTATGAACGCCGGGTACATCTCCGCCACCTCAAAGGCCTCGCCCTCTATCGCGCCGCCGAGGTTCTCTACTGTAGACCCTATGCCCTTCAGCACTCTGAGATGCGCCGTGGCATGCACCTGCTCCGCGTATGATGCTGCGGCGAAGAGCCGACCTATGTTCGGCAGGTTCTCCAGCTTGGCTTTCTCTGAAAACACGGCATACTTCACGTGCGCCTGGCTCTCGCCGGCGTATGCGCCCTTAACATTCTCTTCTGTCATCTTCTTCATGGTGTCGTGCGTTCTCCTTTCGTTGGTCAAACTAGCTCAACAGTAGTATATCCAAAACCAAATGCCTCAAAACCTCAATATTGGCTACCCAAATCCATCGCGGACTTGACGGATGCCCGATGGAAGCTTAGAATAAATGTGGCGGTTCACTCTGAAGGGGACAAGATGTCTGGTTTCAGGCAATACCTTCGACTACTGTGGCTGACGCTGTTTCACAGCAGAGGCACGCATGCCCGGCCTACTCTCAAGCGAGTGGGCATCGTCTCGATTGTCATCCCTCTCTTGCTCCTCCTGCAGATTTGTCATTGGCTTGGTTTCCTCCTGGATGAGATTCTCTTCAGAAAATACCGCCAAGTCATAGTTCGCGCCCCGGTGTTCATCCTTGGATTACCACGCAGCGGAACTACGTTCCTTCATCGGATGCTCGCACGGGACACTGAGAACTACACCACCATGCAGTTGTGGGAGATGCTCCTCGCGCCTTCGATCACTGAGCGAAAACTCCTCATGGCACTGGCAACCCTCGACCACTGGCTCGGCGGCTTCGGGTACAGGTTGGTCCGCGCTTTCGACAAGCGAGTGTTCGC
Source organism: Armatimonadota bacterium (assembly GCA_025358205.1). GTDB lineage: Bacteria > Armatimonadota > UBA5829 > DTJY01 > DTJY01 > JANYKG01. The sequence continues at coordinate 15,007 of JANYKG010000047.1, read as the reverse complement.
CCGTGGAAGCAAGATTCACAAGATCAGCCTCTTCCAGCCGGAGGAAGACGAACTGCTGCTGCTTCCGCTGTTTTCGAGCATATTCCTGGTACACCTGTTTCCGTTCCCACAGGCCATCTGGCACATTGTTCACTTCGACAGCGCAATGCCTCCAGCGGACAGGCAGCGCATCATGTCCTTCTACCGCCGATGCGTTCAGCGGCACTTGTACGTCCACGGCCCAAACAAGCGCTTCCTGTCGAAAAACCCTGCCTTCACCTCCAAAATTGACGCGCTCGACGAGTATTTTCCAGACGCGAAGGTGATCTGCAATGTGCGCGACCCGCTAGAGGCTATACCGTCCTTCTTGAGCTACATGTACTACACTACCGGCTGCTTTGACAACGATCTGCGCAGATACTCCTTCCGCGACAAGGTGCTGAGGATATCAGATCACTGGTATCGGTACCCGATGGAGCGCCTTTTCTATTGGCCGGACAACCGACATGCAATTGTCCGCTATGACGATCTGATAGCTAACCCCCTTGGGACCGTTAGAGACGTATATGAGCGTCTTCGCCTCGATATCAGCCCTGCCTTCGCCGAACACCTGAGGGAAGAACACGTGAAGTCATGCACATACCGCAGTGAACACACTTACTCTCTGGGCCAATACGGTCTGACTCCCACGGACATCCTGGAGCGATTTCACTACGTCAACGAGTACTACGGCTTGGCTCCCGATTGCCCCGAAGTTACCCTCTCACGAGCAAGACAGGATCGTGCCGCCACGGCTGTCCGAGGGTAGCGCCGCCTCAGAACCTCCGAATGCTTTCTGCCACATCGGCGGTGGTGAGAAGGTCCTTGATGGCGCCGGATGCCTGCGCACTCTTCAGGATAGGAAGCACTTCGCGGGCCTGGGTCAGGGCGAAGTCCACATCCTCAGCCTTATGCGAGTAGTTGATGAAGTTCAGCCCGCCGCGCCGCAGGAGGACGCCACGCTTCGCCATCTCCTGGAGGAGGAGCGTCGTCAGGTCCTGGTTTATATCAGATTCGTAGCCAAAGCTATACGAACTCATCACCGGCCAACCCCGAAACTCCAGTGCCAGCCCGATCTCCTCTGCGATGCCGTTCATGCTGGACATGAGCCGTTCGCCCATCGCCCAAAGGTGCGGGATAACGGGCTTGTTCCTGTACTCGTATATACTGGCGACCGTCGCGGCCAGGGATAGGGTCTCACCGCCGTAGGTGGAGGAAATAATCAGGTCTTCCGCCTTTTTCATGACTTCTCGCTTGCCGGCGATCGCGGAAATCGGCAGGCCGTTCGATATCCCCTTCGCGAAAACGGCGATGTCCGGGGTGACGCCGAAGCGCTCCTGCGCGCCGCCGAGTGCAACTCTGAAGCCGGAAACTATCTCATCGAAGACGAGCAGCGTGTTGTGCTTGTCCGCAAGTTCACGGCACCAGCGCAGGAAGTCACCGGTGTCGGTGTTCGCGTAGGATACCGGCTCCATGAACACGCACGCGACCTCGCCCTTGTGGCGGTTCAGCACGGCATCCAAGCACCTATCGCCCTCGAACGCGCCAAACGCGAAACTTGTTATGGATTCCTTCATAGACCCGGGCGTACCGACGGCGTTTGCGCGTTCTGCCGCCCACGTATCCAGCCAGCCGTGATAGCCCTGATTGACGATCAACTCCTTGCCGGTGTATCCACGTGCGATGCGGGCGGCGGCGGATGTGCCCTCCGCGCCGGTCTTCAGGAACCGCACCATCTCGGCGCACGGGATGACCTCGGTGATGGCGCGCGCGGCCTCCACCTCAAGCGGACTGAGCATGGAGTAGATGGTGCCCTTCGCCAACTGCTGCTTCACGGCCTCGTCAACGGCGGGATAGCAGTAGCCCAGCGTGATGGGGCCGAGCGAGCCGATGAAGTCAACGTACTCGTTGCCGTCCACGTCCCAGATTCGGCAGCCCTCCGCGCGCTCGATGTAGATGGGCATCGCGCCCATGACGAACGCCTGAGGCCGCTTGCTCATGGTCTGGCTGGCAGACGGGATGAGTTCTGCCGCCTCCGCGTATAGCTGCATTGACTTGGTGAGGTTAAGGTTCTTCATCGTTTCTTCTCCATAATGGGACTACGGGGTCAGGGCTTTGGCCCCTTGATGCCCAGGGATATGTTGATCAGTTCGCTGATGCTCGACTCATGTGTGGCAGACGACGAACTGGCCGGTTTGTCGGCGGCGGGTCGGCGCTCCACGGATGCCTCATAGGGCGGCTTCAGACTTGGTAGTCCGATCTGTGTGCCTTCGCGGACCTGGGTGATCGCCCGCAAGGCGCCTTCGTAGATTTGCTGACGAGATGATTCGGGAGAGAGATGAACCGCCGCCTTGTTGCGTCCACGGTATTCCTCGGCGGTACACGTCGCCCCGGTTCCCGGTGTTGTACCGTACTTCACCGCGACGGTCTCGATGCCGGGAGACAGCGTCTCGGCTTCGGCGGTGAAAGCCAGGTCGCCCGATCCGAAGAGCGGCCGCACGCCCAATTCCATTGCGCAGAACGCCACCTGCCCGAACTCACCGACCGATATGCCGTTGATGGAGTAATCGAGCATTCCGAAGTTCTGGGTATGGGCAAGGTGCGCGTACTCCGTACCGGCCTTTGCGTGCTGCCCGATCCAGGCGACGGCATCATATGACTCATCCAACTCTAGGGGAAAGCCTTCGGGCCAGCCTCGCATGAGCTGCGCCCTCGGGTCGAGCAGCAGGCCGTTCATGGCGCCGGGCCCGTGCCCATCCGCGACCACGATCTCCTCCGCACCGCCGTCAAAGAAGCCGTTCACCGCGGCGTTGACCTCTCGGGTCAGAAGCTCCTTCGCGGTCTCGTAGTACCTGCCCTCGGGCGAGCACCAGTTTTCCGAGTCAATGACTCCGGCCACACCTTCCAAATCAGTCATGATGTAAATCTTCACAGCTTCTCCCTCATTTGTTTGAGCCTCTCGAATGGCGCAGCGTGGCTGGGGTATTCGGTCGCCCACTTCTCCAACTCAGCGCACGGAAAATCGCCGCACTCACTGCAGGAATCGAGGCTGCGCTGTTCCACGCAGCAGGCGTAAATCTTACAGTCACCGCTCCAGCACTGTTTCCTGTCGCCGCGCCCAGCTCGCGAAGGCTGCCAAGCTCTCGGTAGGCCTGGATGAACGCATCCTGCGCGGCGTCCTCGGCGAGGTGGAAATCGCCGAGGATGGAATACGCGTATCCGCAGGCCATACCCTGGAAGCCTCGAACCAGTTGTCCATAGGCATCCAGATCGCCTGACTGAGCTTTTGCGATTGTGGACTGCAAGTCTTCCATAGTAACCCTCATTCTACATCATTGGTCCTCTGTAGAAAAGAGCCACGTTCCTCGAAAAAGGTTGATCGGATTTAGGTCCATGTCGCTGACACAAAATAGTGACATGACCGGTGACACGAGGAGTGACATCATGACATCTGTTCAGCCCGAATAACCACGATTCCGTGCGCACAATCACCTGCACAGAAGTGACACAGAGTGTGACATCAGAGGTGACATGGAACTGACTCGCGCGTAGGACTACTTGCCCAAAACTCCTACTTCGCAGCCTCCGCAAGAACCTTGATCAGATCTTCGTTAAGCTGTGCCGAGCAGAAGAGCGTATAGCCGCGGTAGCCGGTATCGCGCACGAGATCAAGCTGCTCTCTGACCACCTTCGCATCCTGAGAAACACTGGTCTTCTTGCCGCCAACGGTCTTGCTGGTGTACAGCGACAGGCCGGGATAGAAGTTTTTGAGTTGCTCTGCGGTCGCGGATGCCTTGTGAAGCGCCAGGTACTCGCGCAGGTCGCGGATGTCGTCGAAATAGTCCATCGGGTTGGCGATATCCACCAGTCCCTCGTCCATCCAGCGGCGCCCGTCACGGAAGATGATATAGTGCTCGTTCCAAGAGAACCCACCGGCGGCTGAGACAACCAGTTTCGGGTCCTTTGCCTTCACAGCATCGTGGACATTCTTCACCAGCTCAGTGATATGGTTCGCCTTCCAGCTTATCCACGCCTCGCGCTTGGCCATCATGAGGTCGCGGTCCATGTTCACGCCGGACTGCTCGCGCAGCCAGTCTGTGATGGTGCGGATCAACTGAGGAGAACCCGCGCCCACCGGCTGAGATGCGTTGAAGGTGACCAGAGCAGCGTGGCCCTTGCCGTACTCGTTCGTGACAACCGCCGGCTCACCGGTATTGAAACTTGCGACGACGGTCCCGCCAGCCATTCCGCCCGGCTCGTTAATGTTCGATTTGAATGTGTAAGGCGGGATGCGCTTGGCGAGCGTGCCGTCGCCAACACTGGAGAGCGTGTGCCAGTCAGCCGAATGCCAAATGCTCCCAGGCTTAAGGCCGAAGATCTTGTACAGCTTGGGATCAGCGCCAGCCGAAAGACCGTCAATGCAGAGCACGCTTCCACCGCGCTGCACGTACCGCTCGATGGCAGCGGACATCTCAGGCGAGGCTGTGTAGTAGATGCTGAAAACCAGCAGGCCGGGCGCGCGGAGAGAGTCCACGTTCTCCGGCTTCTCGCTGATGAATGAGAAGCCGATGCCTGCGCGATCCATGAGGCTCTCCACCCATGTCTGCTCCCAGGTTCTGCTCTTGTGCCGCTCGGCGTGGATGACTCGGACCGGGAACGGCTCATCCGGGACAATGCGCTCACCGTTGTCCAGGAAGTCTTTGGGATCGAAGCCGTAGCTCTTGACGAACCCCTCGCGGCCCTTGTCGGAGTAGTCGTACATGCTGCCGAAATAACGAATGTAGTCCAGATGGATGCCGTCCACATCGTACGCCAGGCCGTCCTTGATGACGGAGAGCAGGTAGTCGTTTACGCCGGGAACCTGGGGCGAGAGGAAGTACGTATCGTCCATCCGCTTGCCGTCCATATCGGTGCAAAGCCACTCGGGGTTGCAGGGCGTCAGGCCCTTCACGCCTTCGTAGTATACGGAGTACCAAGGGTGTACCTGCATGCCCTTCGCATGCGCTTCCTTGCAGAGATAGGCGAGCGGGTCGAAGGTATCGTTGGCCACGACGTTGTGCAGGTAGTGCGTGGACTTGTGCATCACGGAGCCGTGTACCATGACGTTTGGCAGGATGACGTTGATCTTCGCGCGACTGCACTGGTCGAGCAGTTTGTCTGCCGCCGCTTTGGTCGCAAACGACCCGGTATCAACCCATATGCCCCGGTAGGTGAACTGGGGTTCTTTGGCGGCTGCGGGTAGTACGGACAGCAGGAAAATCAAGGCAATTGAGGTCAGGACAAGCGTTTTCATGTTTCGCAATCTCTCCTTTGAGATGTGAACTGAGCTTGCATCAGTATAGGGTAGACGGGGTTCGCTGTCAACGCGAGCCTTCTTCGTAGGCCGTATCTAGCATCGCAACGATGTTCTCAGGCGGGACGGCGCTCAGCAAGCTATCCCCTGGTCGCGGCAATCATCACGAACCAGTGGTTGATGTGGGTCACCCCGTCCTTGTCCACGACGTTCATCATCAGGCGCTGGTCGGCGTCGAGGGCCGAGATAATCTCGTGGATGCGGGCCGTGTTCTCCGGCGAGACGTTGTCGGTCAGCGACGAGAGCGGCCGGTGCCTGGTGTAGGTCTCGACAACCTCGATCTCGTACCCAGCTTCCGTGAGCATTCGCTCCCACTCGCTTGGCCGATACTCGCACACATGCGATTCATCGTGCAGGACATCCAGCCGGTTCATCGTCGCGTCTACAAAGTCGTCCTCGGGCACGCTGCGGTCGTCTATCACCAATCGCCCGCCCGGCTTCAGAACGCGTTGCATCTCAGCGAGCGCGTGGTGGATATCCGCGAAATGGTGTGCCGCCCGACGGCAGGTGATTATGTCGAATGAGCCGTCGTCGAACGGGAGATCATCCACCGAGGCTAGACGGAACTGGACGTTGCCGATCCCTTTCTCGGTCTGAAGCTTTCTGCCTTGATCAAGCATCTCGGGCGTGATATCGGTAGCGATAACCTGCTTGGCGCGCGGTGCAACGGCTAGTGCGGTATGGCCTGTTCCGGTCGCGATATCCAGTGCTATGGCGTCCGAAGTCGGCTTGCACAGCTCCACCACCCGGTCCAAGACCGCCTGGTCTGTGTGTGATACGCTCGTCGTGTAGTACGCCGCCCGCGCTCCGAATATTTCTCTTGCCTTCTGTTCGTTGTTCACAATGTCATCCGTTCACTCATCACTTTCACTCATCCTCTCGAAAGCATCCGTTCTCGCGTGCGTCGAGCAGAAGCTGGTCAAAGAACGGCAGAAGGACGGGTGCTCCTGCCTCGATAATCGGCCGGTTGAGCGCAACTACCCGGTCGTAGGTCACCTTGTTCTCGCGCCAGGTCCGGCCATCGGTCGCGCAGTTGAGCATGATTGGCTGCAGGCGGTCGAGCGCGCGGGCGAACCGGGCTTCGGGCGTGACCCTGGCCTCGAACTCGTCCCAGAGCACGCGGAGTTCCGATGACTGATCTTCCGGCAGCATACCGAACAGACGGTCTGCCGCGGCCTGCTCAGCCTGAACGACCTCTTTGCGCGCGTTGGTATCATAGACGATGGTGTCGCCGGCGTCTATCTCGACGATATCGTGGACGAGGACCATCTTGACCATGCGCAGAAGGTCAACCGGCTCGGCGGCGTAATCGGAGAGCAGCGTCACCATCACCGCCAGATGCCAGGAATGCTCAACATCATTCTCGTATCGAGTGCCGTCAGTGATAAGGCTGCGGCGAAAAATGTTCTTGAGTTTGTCTATCTCGCGTATGAAGCTGAGTTGTTGATCCAGTCGGTCCACGATGCCTCCAGAGATGGCTGACGTACTGTACGCTCCCTCGCCCATTATTTGGAGAGGGTCGGGGTGAGGGATCCCGAAAAGACCACGCGGAGCAGGCGCAGATTACCAAACCCTCATCCCTGGCCCTTCTCCCGATAACAGGAGAAGGGAACTGGCACGTATGGGCATCAAGTACACCGCTAAGAGGTGGAAATCCTTCTCATCTGCCTCATCGCCAAGCCGCATACGTGCGTATATGGCCAAAATCGGATATAATACCACCATGAAACACATCGAACTACTGGCTCCGGCGAAGGATCTTGAGTGCGGGCGGGCTGCCATTGACTGCGGCGCGGATGCCGTTTATATGGGCGCGACCAAGTTCGGCGCACGTGAGGCCGCGGGGAACAACCTGGACGACATCGCTGAAATGATCAAGTACGCTCACAAGTACTGGGCGAAGGTCTACGTCACCGTCAACACCCTGCTCTACGACAACGAGATCCCCGCCGCGCTGACCCTCATCCAGGAGATCTATGACCTGGGCGCGGACGGCCTGATCATCCAGGACGCCGGGCTTCTGGAGTGCGACCTGCCGCCGATGCCGATCATCGCCAGCACACAGATGCACAACAACACGCCTGAGAAGGTGGCATTCCTGGGCAAGGTCGGGTTCCAGCGGGCGATTCTGGCGCGTGAACTCAGCCTGAAGGAGATCAAGGGGATACGGCGGGCGACGGACATCGAGCTGGAGTCCTTCGTCCACGGCGCGATCTGCGTGTGCTACAGCGGCCAGTGCTACCTCAGCTATGCGTTCGGCAGGCGGAGCGGCAACCGAGGCCAGTGCGCCCAGCCGTGCCGCAAGGTGTACTCGCTGGTGGACGGCACCGGCGCAACCCTGATCCGCGATCAGCACCTGCTCTCCATCCGCGATCTGAACCTCACCCCGCACCTGAGAGACCTGATACAGGCGGGCGTCTGCTGCTTCAAGATCGAGGGGCGGCTGAAGGACAAGACCTACGTACAGAACGTGGTTGCGCACTACCGCACCGAACTGGACAAGATCATGGCGCAGCTCAAACTGGAGCGAAGTTCGTCCGGCATGAGCACCGTGGACTTCACCCCTGATGTGAACAAGACCTTCAACCGAGGCTACACCACCCACTACATAAACGGCAGGGAGGAACGGATTGGGTCACCGAAGTCGCCGACGATGATTGGCGAACCGATCGGCCAGGTGGCGTCGGTCGGGCGGAAGAGCTTTTCGCTTGCCTCGATGGTTGAGATGCACAACGGCGACGGCTTCTGCTTCTTCAACAAGTACGGCGACCTGCGCGGCAGCGTGGTAAACGGCGCGGTCGGCCCGGTGATCACCCCGGACAAGATTGACCACATCGAGGTCGGCATGATGATCTACCGCAACCACGATCACGAGTTCCTGATGCGGCTGGAGAAGGCGAAGGTCGAACGGCTGATAGGGGTAACCATGAAGCTGGGCGAGACCGAGGACGGCCTGTCGCTAACGGCAGTGGACGAAGACGGGAACGAGGCAACGCTAACCATGCCGTGTGAGAAAGCCCTCGCGGAGAAGCCTGAGCAGGCGATGGAGAACATCCGCAAGCAGCTCGCCAAGACCGGCGGCACGGATTTCTCGTGTTCCGACGTCGAGGTTGACCTGAAGGAGACCTACTTCCTGCCGATTTCTACGCTGAACTCGCTGAGGCGCGGAGTGCTGGAGAACCTGGTGGACGCGCGCGAGGAGAACCGCCCCAGGCAGACCGGCGGACCGATCAAGAACACCATCCCCTACCCCGCGACCGAGCTTCGGTTCGAGGGCAACGTTATCAACCAGAAGGCCGACGAGTTCTACAGACGGCATGGCGTGACCAAGATAGAGCCGGGCGCTGAGGCAGGAACGGACATCAGCAGGCGGAGGGTGATGACCACGCGCTACTGCATCAAGCACCAGTTCGGCACGTGCAAGAAGTTCGGCGGCACGGCGCGCCCCAAGGAGCAGCTATTCCTGGTTGACCAGGAGGGCCACCGCCTGGAGCTGAACTTCGACTGCACCCGCTGCGTGATGGAAGTGTGGACGACGGGGAAATAGGGACATGGCTGTGGGGAAATGGTCAGATGGTCAGGGACGGAATAGATGGTCGATGGCTGACGCGAAGATGGCTTATGGCTGATGGTCAGGGACGGAATGGTCGAATGGTCGGATGGTCGGGAAATGGCTGACTTGTCCGCTGAAGTCGGCTTTAGCGGACGAGGGCGGATGGCTGATGGGAAACAAACAACCACAAGAGACACCGAGGACACGGAGAAAGACGGGAATTCAGAATACCGGTTTTGGAGAACGCCTCTCATTCCTGCATTCCTGGTTTCCTCACGAATAATCTCTGTGCCCTCCGTGTCTCGGTGGTTAATGACACATCGCAATGAGTCGCGAGCAGACACGCCCCATGCTTCAAGACTTGCTCGCAGGCGTTCCCACCTTTCACGCACACCATCGCTCCAGCGCCGATACCATTCGCGGACCTTCTTTGCCACCGGAGTAGATCAAGAAGCCCCCGAATAGCCTGGAAACGCGCAGAGTCGCGTAGCAGCCGAAGAACTTGAAAGGCCATCTCAGTACGCGCACTCGATTCCACGGATACTCACGTCGGGATATCAGGGTGATAACGATCACCCCGAATGGATGCGTCCTGATACCGATAGCCGTGCCGCGAGCCGTGGAGAGCATCACGACCCAGATGTAGATGATAGTGATCGCGGCAGACCATGGGCCGTCGTGAGGCACCAATGCCAACAAGGCCGCTGCCGCAGTGAGTAGAGCCGTTAAGCCCCAGAATCTGCGGCGCGCCCTGAGCACAATGCCCTCATCCGTCTCATAGTGATGGTGGGGGTGCCGTGAATCCTTCATCGTGCCTTTCAGTAATCTACCTTCCGTTGGTCACCGGCCTTAGCATCACCGAGAAGCTGAACTCCTGCGGGTGAAGCAGGTGCTGCTCCCACGGGCCGGGACCGCAGCTCGCCGAGCCGATGCCGTTGTGCTTGTAGTCCAGGTTCAGCGTGATGAACTCCTGCGGCTCCAGTTCGTAGGTGTGAGTCGCCTTCTCCAAGTCGTCCGTCGTGAACCGGCTCGCGCTGAAGTCAATAGTTGGCTGCCCAAGCGCCATCAGCCCTGATCCGCCAATGTCCGTCAGCTTCAGCCAACTGCAGTCGGAACGGTTGCCGTACTCCTGCGGAAAGACGTAAGGTGTGTACATCGCATCCACATCACTGGCAAAGCGCCCGAAGCGTCCGGCCTCCTTCGTGTCAATGTACGACTCGCCGGGACCGCGACCGAACCAGACTACCTGGTCCAACTCCTCGGGCAGCGTCATCTGCAAGCCGATCTTCGGGAGCGTGTCCGGCCACTCGCCGGTCGGGACTCCGCGAACCTCAAGCAGCACGTCGCCGTTACCGAAGATGGTGTAGACGTATTCGCACTCAAACCCCTTGTCCAAAATCGGCGGAGCGATGCGGGTCTTCGCGGAGATGCGCACTTCTGATGCGCTCACCTGCGTCACCTCGACCGAATCGGTTCGGTGCTGAAGAGTGTCCAGATGAGCATCGCGCCAGTGGTTCGCATTGCGCCACGAGCGGTCGTTGTTCGTGGTCGCGCGCCAGAAGTTGAGCCTTGGCCCGTCGTTCAGCAGCGTCTGGCCGTTCGATTCCCAGCCGAGTACCACTGCTCTCACTCGGTCGAACAGGAAGTCGAAATCCACACCCGAAACTCGGATGTAGAGATCGGATTCGTCCACGGTGAGCGGAAGATCGGACCGATCAGTCGGATAAGACGGAGCTGACTGAACCGTTGACGACAGCTTGAACTGCGACCAGGCCACTTCATGCCCGCGTTCAGCCCAGGTTTCATCGTGGGCGAGGACGAACGACAGCGTGAGGTAGCACTCACCCGAGATTCCGCGAGCATCGTACGCCAGATCGAACTCAGCCGTCTCCCCGGCAGCCACATCGGGAACGGGCGCCGCGCCGCTCCTGACGACCATGCCGTCCGAGGTGACGGACCACGAAAGCTGCAGGTTATCCAATCCACGAAAGTCCTGGCGATTAGTGATCTTGAACTTGCCCTTCTTGATGTTGACTGCCTCGACCTGCACCGGCTCGATGACCTTCTTGTACTCTATCAGGCCCGGCGAAGGCGTGCGGTCAGGGAAGATCAGCCCGTCGCAGATGAATACGCCGTCGTGGGGGAATTCGCCGAAGTCGCCGCCGTATGCGAAATACTCCTTGCCGTCCTCGGTCCACTGTCGGATTCCGTGGTCAATCCACTCCCAGATGAAGCCGCCTTGGAGACGCGGGTACTTGTAGAAAGCGTCCCAGTATTCCTTCAGTCCGCCCGGTCCGTTGCCCATCGCGTGGGCATACTCGCAGAGGATGAAAGGCGCCTTGCCGTACTCCTCGGGTGTAATAGTATGACCCCAGTGCTGTACCTCGCCATCGAGATTGGCGATCTTGATCACGTTGTCCAGATGAGTGTACATCTGGCTGTGAACATCGGCGACTACCACGTGCGCGTCCGGTTCGTAATGGATCGGGCGCTCGGGGTCAATCGCGCGGGCGGCATCGGCCATCGCCTTGATGTTGCAGCCGAAGTTCGCCTCGTTGCCCAGCGACCACATGATGACCGACGCGTGGTTCTTGTCGCGTTCCACCATGCGAACCATGCGGTCCACAAGCGCGTCCTGCCAGTTGGGGTCATCGGTCGGGTTGCCGCGCCATTCGGGCTGGAAGTTGAAGCCGTGCGTCTCCAAGTCACACTCGTCAATCAGATAGAGGCCGTAGTAATCGCACAGATCGTACCAGCGCGGATCGTTGCAGTAGTGCGACGTGCGCACGGCGTTCACGTTGTGCTGCTTCATGATGAGGATATCCTGCACCATAGTCGCCAGCGGAACCGCGCGCCCGAGATCGGTGTGGAACTCATGGCGGTTGACACCCTTGAACATGATGGGGACGCCGTTGACGAGCAAGTTGCCACCCTTCATCTCGACCTGGCGGAACCCGACCTTGAGGGGCGTGACTTCGGTAGTCTTGCCGTCAGCATCCTTCAGCGTGAGCAGAAGGGTGTAGAGATAGGGCGTCTCGGCAGACCACTTCTGCGGCTTGGCGACCGGCATGGACAGACTCATGTCCGCGGCGTTGACAGCGCCGACCTCGCCGACCTGCTTGCCGTCCGTATCAAGGAGTATGCACTCTAACCGGCCTATGCCGTCAGCTCCGAGGAGTTTGGCGTTGACATTGAGTGTTGCATTCTTGAAGGTTTTGTCGAACACAGTGCGAACCTGAACGTCGCGAAGGTGGACCTTCGGCACGGCCAGCACATAGACGTCGCGGAAGATGCCGCTCAGCCACCACATATCCTGGTCCTCGCAGTAGCTGCCGTCCGACCACTGGTACACTCGCACGGACACGCTATTCATCCCCTTGCGTACGTACTTGGTCACGTCGAACTCTGCGGGTATACGGCTGCCTTTGCTGAACCCGACTTCCTTGCCGTTCACCCAGACATAGAACGCGGAGTCCACGCCCTCAAAGCGAAGAAGAATCTGCTTACCGGTCCAGTCTGCGGGAACGTAGAAGTCGCGGCGATAGGAGCCGGTGGGGTTTTCGGTGGGCACGCGCGGCGGGTCAACCGGGAACGGGTACTGGACGTTCGTGTAGTGCGGGTAGCCGTACCCGTGCATCTGCCAACTGCTGGGCACGGGGATGTCGTTCCAGTCGCTGACGTCGAAGTCCTTCTCGAAGAAGGTCTGCGGCGCCTCGGCGGGGGTCTCGGCGTAGTCGAACTTCCACTGGCCGTTCAGCAGCCGGAACCAGGGCGACGCGCTCGGCTCGAAGGTCCGCGCAGATGCCTCGTCGGGGTACGGGAACACGTATGCTCGTCCCGGCAGCCGGTTTCGGTTGGTAATCGCGGGGTTTTCCCAGTCGTTCGGTTTGTTACTCTTACTCTTACTCATACTCTTACTCTCCAATGATTTGTCCTCACAAATGATGAGTGATGAGTGATACGTGAACTTTCTTGGTCACTCATCACTCTTCACTTATCACGTGGCATGTTCCTGATAGAATCGTTCATAGTCAGCCAACTGCTTCTTCAGCAGTGCGGGGGTATCCAGTCCGTACGGGCAGTGCTCTCGGCAGAAGCCGCACTCGGTGCAGTTATTGATCCGGCGCATCTTCTCCTGCCAAGCCTCGGTCATGAAGCCCTGATGCGGCATCCTTCGCAGAAGCAGCGACATCCGCGCGGCCATCGAGATCGGTATCTCCTGCGGGCAGGGCTGGCAGTACCCGCACCCACGGCAGAAATCGCCCGCCAGTTCGCGGCAGTCCTTCTCGATGGCGGCCAGCATCTCGTCGTCCATCGCGGGCGGGTTCGCCTCCATCTCGATGAACTCCTCAAGCTCGCTCATCCGCTGGATTCCCCAGATCGGCACCGCGTTCTCATGCTGCCGGAAGAAGGCGAACGCCGCGCGCGCGTTGGTGATAAGCCCGCCCGAGAGCGCTTTCATGGCGATGATGCCCAGGTCAGCGGCCCGGCAGGTGTCTATCAACGCCAGGTCGTCCGGCGCGGAGAGGTAACTGAGCGGATACTGGATTGTGTCGTACAGCCCGGACTCAATCGCGGCAACGGCGATCTCGCGGCGGTGGTTCGTCATACCGATGAACCGCACCATCCCCTTCCGCTGCGCCTCTTTCAACCCGGCGTATGCTGAGTCATCGTCGTTCGGGTCAGGCAGCGGGTCAGGGTTGTGAAGCTGCAGGAGGTCCACGTAGTCCGTCCGCAGGTTCCGCAGGCTGGTCTCCAGGCTCTCAAATAGCTCGGCCTTCGTGTGCGCGTGTGTCTTTGTGGCTATGACGATCTTGTCGCGGATGTCGGAAAGCGCCTGCCCGATCTTCTCCTCGCTGTCCGTGTACACTCGCGCGGTGTCAAAGAAGTTGACTCCCGCGTCGTATGCACTTCTAAGTATGCAGACGGCTTCGGGCATCTCCACGCGCTGCAGCGGCAGCACGCCGAACGCTGTGCGCGTGACGATCAGCCCCGTCCGCCCAAGTCTTGTTGTCTTCATTGTTGTTTACTTCCTAGAACAAATTCCCCGGATTCAGGATGCCGGACGGGTCGAAAACCGCCTTCAGTGCGCGCATCTCGGCGATGGCGGAGGGGCCGTACATCAGTTCCAGGAACGGAACCTTGATCTTGCCGATGCCGTGCTCCGCCGAAACCGAGCCGCCCCACTCCACGATCTGCTTCGCCCACGCCAGGTAGAGCGACTTGCCCTTGTCATACTCATCCATGCTGTTTGGCAGGATGTTCACATGCACGTGGTTGTTCCCGATATGCCCGAAGACCACCGACTCCAGCCCGCTCGCCTTCAGCCCGGCGTCGTACATCGCGATGGCAGCTTCGAGTTGGGCATCCGGAACGGACATGTCGGTACCGAGCTTGGTCAGGTCCCGGCAGTCACGTTTGCGCTGGTCAATCAGCAGGTTCACGGCCTCGGGAGTGGCGTGGCGGAAAGCCTTCAGCGGCTCAAGCTCGCGGTCGTTGGTGGCGTACCAGGTGTCGTCGTCGCTTCCGCCAAGCTCCATGATCGCCTCCATCAGGCCCATGACCGCGTCTTCCAACGACTCCTCGTCATCCGCGTGGAACTCGGTGTAGACCGCGGTGTGGTAGCTCGGCTTGAGGGTCGGTATCTTCTCAAACGCGGATGACTCCAGCTTCATCCGGCGCAGCAGGTTCAGCACGTCGGCATTGAAAAACTCGATGGCGACCGGCTTCATAGGCACCGGCTCCAGACCCTCGACCTCATCGCCCCTGAGGAGGCGGACCAGCTTCAGCGCAGCATCCTCTTCGGGCAGGAAGATGGTCAGGCCGTTGATCGCTTGAGGCATGGGGATGAGCTTCAACTCGATCTCCGTGATCACGCCGAGCGTGCCTTCCATCCCGATGAACAGGTCGAGCATGTCCATGTCGTCATCGGCGTAGTAGCCCGCCGCGGATTTCACATCCGGCTGGGTGTAAGACGGCAGCGTGCCGGTGACGGTTCGCCCGCCATCGGTGGTCAGAGTGAACGACCGGCCCTGAGCAAAGCGCTCGCCCCGCTTGAGGTAGATCGTATCGCCGTCGCTTAG